>JANLSF010000775.1:0-13070 GCA_031362285.1 Gemmatimonadota bacterium
GGTGGGTATTTTGTTTGTGCATTAGCTTTTTTCTTATACTCGGGTTGCTGTAATGGAGGAATTCGCCATCTATAACACCCGCGGTTCCCGGCGCCGAATTAAAACCCCCGGCGGGAGGGGGGCCGCGACTCGCACGGGCGCGCTCAGAAAGCTTGGCGCACTTCAGCCAATCATCGGCGCTCCGGCGGCTGGCTCGTGGGGCAGCGACTTCGAGTTGCCGACGACGACGCAGACGTTTCTGGCGCAAACGGTGGAGTTCGCGTCGCGCCGGAACGCCAGTGAAGTCGCGCGCGTGGGGCGCGCCGTCGATCGAGCGGCGTGGCCCTCGTGGGTACCCACGACGGCAATCAACGCGGGTTTCAACGAGTTCGCGAACCAACTGATTTTTCCGGCTGGAGTCCTGCAGCTCCCCCTCTTCGATGCGTCGCGCGATGCGGCGGTCAACTTCGGAGCGATCGGGGCTGCCCTCGGTCACGAGCTCATGCACGCCTTTGATGCACAGGGCTGTTCACGAGACCACACCGGCATGCTGCGGAACTGGTGTTCGGCGGCGGATCTGCGAGCCTTCGCGGGCAATCAGCGTCGGCTGGCCCGACAGTACAGTGCGTACGTTGTGTTCGACACCTTCCATGTCGACGGCGTTCGCACGGTCAGTGAGAATCTCGCCGATCTCGGCGGGCTGCAAATGGCCTATGCTGCGCATCAACGGTGGCTCGCGCGACACGGTCGACCGGGACTGATCGACGGATCTACTCCAGAGCAGCGGTTCTTCCTTGCATATGCCGCGGCGTTTCGAGCGAAGGTGAGACCGGAACTGGAACGCACGCGATTGCTGTCAGACGACCATGCTCCGGCACGATTCCGCGTGATCGGCGTGCTCCGGAGTATGCCGGAGTTTGCACAGGCGTTTCACTGTCGGGCAGGAGATTCCATGTTCATTACGGCCGCTCATCGCGTAGTGGTGTTCTGAGCCCCCATGCCGGCGGATCTCTGCGGCTGGACCGTGTGGAACGCACGCTCCACGACACGGGTGAGACTCCCGAGCGGCTGTGCACCGATCGACTCCTCGGCCCACGTGTGTCTAGCCGCGGCAATGCCTGCGGCATCCGGGCGAACGGCGTCAGGCTCGCGCGGGCGCATCATCCACGCGCCCATCGGACAGCCGCACGGCGCGATCCGCGTGCCGCGCGTACCGCGCGTCGTGCGTCACCATGCAGATTGGTGACCCATTGGAAGTCAGCTCGCGCAACAGCTCCATCACCGCCGCACCATTCGTGGAGTCCAGGTTGCCAGTGGGCTCGTCCGCCAACAAGAGCGCGGGTCCGCCGGCGACGGCGCGCGCACCCTCACCGCCGCAATCCGTTCGCTGACCGGCGAACGGGAGTTGGCCGTCGGTATCGTGGCGTGCCTGCAGGCGCACGGCTCGCGCGCCAACTGGCACCTGCACCTGCACCTCCTTGTCACCTACGGCGCGGCGGGTTCCGGCCCGACGGGACGTTCGTGTCGTGGCTGGCGCGCGACACCGCGCGCTTGACCGCGGCGTTCCGCCGCGCCGTGCTCCGGCTGTTCGTGCGCTTGTGGCTGTTTGACGAGGACCAGGCCGCCGGGATGCCCACCTGGCCGCACTCGGGGTTCCACGTGCATACGGCGGTGTGGGTTCCCGAGGACGATCGGGCGTTTGCGACATGGCTCGCGCGCTATTGCGCGCGGAATCCCGTCGCGCTGGAACGGCTGTCGTATGACCGCGCGGCGAAGGTCGTGCCCTGCCGTTCCGACAAGTCCGAAGGCCCCACCTCCGGCACCGAGACCGCCGACCAGATGGAGTTTCTCGCGCGGGTGCTCACCCACGTCCCCGACAAGGGGCAGGTCACCACGCGCTACTACGACGGGTACGCCAGCCGCCCGCGCGGCATACGCCGCAAAGAGGAGGCCGCCGCGGCCGATGCGCCCGCGCCGATCGTGACCGCGCCGCGGCTCGGGCGGGTCCCACGGCTTGATGAAGAGGGCGGTGAAAGTGTTGCGGGCCGCGAGCTTGGTCGCCGCCTCGAACGCCTCGGCGCCGGAGGCCGCCTTCATGACCCGGTAGTCGGCCCGATGGTGCTTTTGGAGGGCGCGTTCGATGGCGCTGAACGCCGCGGGGTCGTCGTCCACCGTCCGGATCATCGGCTTGGTCACGTGCGGCGGCTCGGGGCTGCGGGGGGTGCTGGGCAGGCAGATCCTGCGCGGGTTTCCGGCCGTGCGAAGGGTCGGGCCGCCGAGGCCGCCTCGGTGAACGCGCGCGTGCCGTCGGTGGGCGGATTGGCCGCGCCCAGTCGCCGCGCTAGACTCCGGTGATTCCTTCCAGGACAGGGCAGTGACTCGCTGGCGCGCCTCGGATCGTGCACACGGCATTCGGCGCGCCTTCCTGCTGGGCGCCGTCCTGATTCCGGTGGCGGCGGCCTACGCGCTGCTGCTGGCGATCTACACCGACTGGTTTCCGGGCCATGCCGCGTCGCTGGCGCTCGAGGCAACGCTGACGGCGGCGGCGCTGTCGGTGCCGGTGTGGTGGCTCTCGGGGCGCATCGAGTGGCCGGACCGGCTGGGCGTGGGCTTCTACCTCATCCACCTGGCCCTCGCCGTCACCTTCGCGTTGCTGTGGCTTGCGCTCGATCTGGCCGCGACGCGGCTGCTGTTCGGCGACTCGGTCGCCACGCGCAAGCTGGCCTCGATGGGATGGGAGGCGCTGCTCGGGAGCTGGCTGTATGGGCAGGTCATCGGCATCTCGTACGCGGTACGCGCGCAGTCGAGCCTGCAGGCGGAACGCCGCACCACGGCCAAGGTCACGGCGCTGGCCGCGGAGGCGCAGCTGCGGGCGCTGCGCGCGCAGCTCAACCCGCACTTCCTGTTCAACGCGCTGCACTCGCTGTCGGCGCTCATCACGGTGGACCCGAAGGCCGCCGACGAGGCGATCGAGCGCCTGGGCGGGCTGCTGCGGTACGCCTTCGCCTCGGAGAACGCCTCGACCGTTCCCCTTGCCAGCGACCTCGCCTTCGCGGAGGACTACATCGCCCTCGAGCGCCTGCGGCTGGGCTCCCGGCTCCAGGCCCGCTTCGCGATCGATCCCGCGGCGCTCGAGTGCGAAATCCCCGTGTTCACGCTGCAGCCGCTGCTCGAGAATGCCGTGCGCCACGGCATCGATCCGCTGGCCGAGGGTGGGACCGTGTGCCTCGAGGCGCGCCTCGCGGAGGGCACGCTGGTGGTCACGGTGTCGGACAACGGGGCCGGCGCGGTGGCCGCGAGCGTGGCGGCGGCGACGGGACTCGGCCTGCGCGCCTTGCGCGAGCGGCTCGCACTCTCGACGCGGCCGTTCGACCTCGCGATCGACACCGCCCGCGGGCACGGCTTCACCGTGCGCCTCACGCTGCCGGACGCGACGTGATCACCTGCCTGGTGGTGGACGACGAGCCGCTGGCCCGGCGCAAGCTCACCGGCCTGCTGGCGGGCGTGGACTGGATCAGCTGCGTGGGCGAGGCGAGCGATGGCGTCAGCGCGGTCCGGCTCATCGATACGCGGCGTCCCGACCTCGTGTTCCTCGACATCCGCATGCCCGGGCTGTCGGGGATCCAGGTGCTCGAGCGGGTGCGGCACCAGCCGGGGGTGGTCTTCACGACCGCCTTCGACGACTACGCCGTGGCCGCGTTCGAACTTCTCGCGCTCGACTACCTGCTCAAGCCATTCGCCGCCGAGCGCTTCAACCGGACGCTGGCCCGCATACGCGAGACGATGGCGCGCGACCGGTCGCTGGGCGTCGCCGAACGCGCGGCGACGGCCCTCGGGACGGCGCCACTCACCCGTGTCTTCGTGCGTGCGTCGAGGGGGCTGATCAGCATGCCCCTGTCCGAGGTGGAGCGGATCGAGGGCGACGACGACTACTCGGCGCTGTACGCCGGGGGCAGGCGCTACCTGCTCAGTCGGCGGCTCGGCGACCTCGAGGCCCGGCTCGCGCCGTCGCGCTTCGTGCGCGTGCACCGGTCACACATCCTGAACCTCGACCACGTGTCGGCGATCCGCCGGCTGGACGGCGGCCGCGCGGAAATCACCATGCGCAGCGGCGCCAAGGTCACGAGCAGCCGCAACCGGAGCGCCGCGCTGCGCGATGCGATCGAAGCCCAGCGCGGCTGACCTGATGCGGCGGCCGCGTCACGGCGCCGGCGGCGGCGCGCGGACGGCGGCGACAGGCGCGACGATGGCCACGATGCCGTGACTGGCGGCGAGCGCGTTCAGTCCGGTGACCCGCGTGGACCAGAGCGCGTCCACGGCACGACTCCGCTCGGCCCACATGGCCTCGAGCTCCGCGAGCCGCTGGGAGAAGCCGCGGGTCATTGGCGGGTCGGAGGCCTCGACCACGTCCTTCAGGTAGAGAAACTGGTCGCTGAGTCCGGCGCGGAAGTTGAGCGCGTCCTGCACCGTTTTCGAGTGCGGCTGGACGAGCCGCTCCTCCAAGGTGTCGATCTCCGCGATCGTCAGCCCCGCGAGCGAATCCAGCGCCGCCGGCGCGGTCGAGGCGCGCGCGCGTTGCACGAGCCCCTCCACCTGCGCACGGGCCCGCCGGAGCTCGATCACGGCCCGATGGATCTCGCCCACCCGCTTGTGCACCTGACGCACGATGGCGACCTGCTCGGCGAAGCCGGCGGCGAGCGGCGGCAGGCGCGGGTCGGGGAGAATCGCGACCTCCGTCTCGAATCGATCGGCGCCGACCGTGAGTCGCACCGTGTACCGGCCCGGGGCGACGAGGTACCCGTCGGTGCTCCCCCACAGTACGATACCCGGCACGGTGGGCATGGAGTCCGAGCGAAAGTTCCACCGCACCGTGTTCAGGCCGCGGCCCGCCGGCAGCCACGCGGCGGTGTCACCGGACGACGCGCCGACCGCGGCGCCGCCGCGCACGCCAAGGATGCGAATCACCTCGCCACCGGGGGCGACGACCTGCAGCAGCAGCGGCGTGGCGGAGTCCGGCGCCGCCGCGAGCACGTAGCGAATCGCGACGCCACCGGGGGGATTGCGTCCCGCATCGAGGGCTTCGGTCAGGCCCACCCGGCCCGCGTCGGCGACGTCCGCCGGTCCCCACGACACGCGGTAGGTGGCCCGAGGCGGAATCAGCCACGTCCCCGTGGGGGCGCCCCCCGCGGCACGCCGCTGCACGGCGGTGAGGTCGTCGAGAATCCAGAAGGCGCGCCCCTCGGTCGAGGCCACGAGGTCGCCGTCGCGCAGCTGCAGGTCGGTGACCGGCACATGCGGCAGGTTGAGCTGCAGTGATTGCCAGTGCGCGCCGACATCGAGCGAGAACCACACGCCATGCTCACTGCCGGCGTAGAGCAGGCCGCGGCGCTCGGGGTCTTCGCGCACCACGCGCACGAAGTCGCCGGGCGGAAGCCCCGTGACGATCGTCGTCCACGAGCGCCCGTAGTCGGTGGTGCGGTACACGCGGGGCGTCTGGTCGCCGAACTTGTATCGGGTCATCACCACGTACGCGGTGCCGGGATCGTGGGGCGACGCCTCGATCGCGTTCACGAGGGCCTCACCGGCCGCGGGGGGCGACACCCGGAGCCAGCTGCCACCGCCGTCGCGCGTGAGCTGCACGAGCCCGTCGTCGGTGCCGACCCAGATCGTCCCGCGCTCGTGCGGCGACTCCACCACGCTGGCGATGGTGCCGTACATCTCCGAGCCCGAGCCTTCGTTGGTGATCGGCCCGCCGCCGAGTCCCTGGTGCGACCGGTCGTTGCGCGTGAGGTCCGGGGAGATGGCCGACCAGCTGGCGCCGCGATCGTCGGACCGGAACAGGACGTTCGCGGCGTGATAGATCACCCGGCGGTCGTGCGGCGAGGTGGCGACCGGCGCGTTCCAGTTGAACCGGTAGCGCAGCTCGTTCGACGGCTCGGCGAGGCTGAGGGCGGGCCACGCCTGGATGTTGCGGATGCGCCCCGTGAGGTTGTCGTACTCCTCGATCGACCCCTGGTAGCAGCCCGCGTACGTGAATCGGGGGTCGGCGGGGTCGAACGCCACGTGGCCGCTCTCGCACCCGCCCTGGATCGTCCAGTCCTCGCGCCGGATACCCTCGTTGATCGTGCGGCTGCGAATCGACACCGTGGACTGGTCCTGCTGCGCCCCGTACACGCGGTACGGGAAGCTCGCATCGGTGTTGACACGGTAGAACTGCCCGGTGGGCTGGTTGTCCTCGGATGACCAGGTGCGCCCGCCGTTGAGCGAGACGCTCGCCCCGCCGTCGTTGCCATTGACCATGATGCGTGGGTCGAGCGGGTTGATCCACAGCGCGTGGTTGTCGTCGTGCGACGTCGGCAGCGACGCGAAGGTGCGCCCGCCGTCGATCGACTTGCGGATGTGCGGCGCGTGCAGCACGTACACGACGTCGGCGTTGGTGGGATCGGCGACGAGCGTGCTGAAGTACCAGGCGCGGGCGTACAGGTCGCGCCCCGCGTTGACGCGCCGCCAGGTCCGCCCGGCATCGTCCGACCGGTAGAGTCCGCCGCTGTCGGCCTCGACCAGGGCGTACACGCGATCGGGGTTGGCGGCCGAGAGGGAAAGCCCGATCTTGCCGGTCACGCCGCGTGGGAGGCCGTCGGTGAGGCGGGCCCAGGTGGCGCCGCCATCGACCGACTTCCAGATGCCGCTCCCGGGGCCGCCGCTCCGGATCTTCCACGGCTGGCGCTGGTGATCCCACAGCGCGGCGTACAGAATGCGCGAATTGGTGGGGTCCATCGCGATGTCCGACGCCCCCGACGTCTCGTTCACGAACAGCAGCCGGCGCCAGGTGGTGCCGCCATCGCTGCTGCCGTACACCCCGCGCTCGGCACCCGGTGCCCACCGGTCGCCTTGCACGGCGACAAAGACGACGTCGGGATTGTACGCGTCGATCACGATGCGGGCGACCTGCCGGCTGGCGGCGAGGCCAACGTGCTGCCAGGTGCGCCCGGCGTCCCTCGACCGGTAGACGCCGTCGCCGGCGCCGGACGCGACGCCACGAATCGAGCTCTCGCCGGTTCCCACGTACAGCGTGTTCCGGTCCGACCGGGAGACGGCAATGGCGCCGATCGCCCCCGTGCCGAAGCCGACGTCGCTGATGTTGCGCCACGTCGTGCCCGCGTCGTCGGTCTTCCAGACGCCGCCGCCCGCGGCGCCGTGATAGAACACGTAGGGGCTCCCCGGAACGCCGGCCACCGCGGTGACTCGGCCGCCACGCAACGGACCGATGTTCCGCCACGCCATGCCCCGCAGGAACGTCGAGTCGAACGGGCTCGCCGCTGGGGCGGAGGGCGCGCCGCTCGTGGCCGCCGGCCGACGCTGGCCCGCCGCCTCGCGCCGCGCGGCCAGCAGGAGGAGCGCGGCCACGCACGCCGAGCGGCCGACATCGTGGGCGCCGTGAGTCGTGCGCCTCGGGAGGTCGAGATGCATGGGTCGGGGTTGATGGCGGGGGAGGGGGGCACGTCGCGACGATCGCGGCGCGGGCGCAGCATGCCGCGCCGCGCCGCGCCCGGCAATCGCGAGTCGGTGAGGAGGCACCGACGGTCGGCGAGCGGGGCGGGCAAGGTCTCCGTTCGCCGAGGCGATACGGCCGTTCGCCGAACGACCCTTGAATGCCCGGCGGCCGCGGGCGTTCGTGCGGCATCACCTCGCCGCCTCGCTCACCCCTCGCGCCCACCCGATGACTGCCTCCGCCTGCACGTTCGTCCGCTGGTTGAACCTCACGCCCGTTGCCGGGAGGCAGTAGCCATGCGCGCCGCGCGACTGGCGACCCGCGGCCTCGCCGCCGTCTGGACGATCGGCCTGCTGCTGCAGTTCTATGCCGCGGGCTTCGGGATCATTGGTGGGGGCACGATGGAAGCACACCAGCGCCTGGGATGGCTGCTGATCCCCATTGCCGTGGCGACGCTGCTGGCGTCGCTCGCCGCGCGCGCCGGCTGGCCGGTGGTAGTGCGGTTCCTGGCGGCCGCCGCGCTGGTAGGCCTGCAGCCCGCCCTGATCCTCGTGGTGCGGCACTACGCACCGCCGCTCGCGGCGATTCACGCAGTGAATGGCGTGTTCGTACTGGCGTTCGTGACGGACGCCTTGCGACGGACCTGGCCAGCCTTGGCGAGCGGACGGGGCGAGGCGCCGGTGGGGACCGCCTAGAAGCCGGACGCCGGCACGCGGCCCGTGGGTGAGATGCGGGTACCGGCGAAGCGCGGATTCACCACCGAGCTGTAGATCGACCCAAAGGTGTACGTGAGGCCGACCGCCAACGTCGCCCGGTAGGTCGTGGCGACCGCGCGCTGCTGCGCGAGGATTTCGTTGTTCGTCAGGCCGGCGCGCCGCAGGTAGATCTGGTCGTTCACCCGGCTCGCGGTACCGGTCATGGTCAGCGCCAGCCCCCGGGCGATGGTGAGGTTGGCCGTGACCTCGAGCAGCACGGCGTAGAACGACGGCCGGTCGAGGAAGCTGGACCAGGTGAGGTCGGAATCGATCGACCCCCACAGCGACTGCGTGCCGTAAGCGAGCACGACGCTCTGGTGCGGCCGGCGCTCGTGCAGCAGGCCGAACACCGTGGTGTCGGCGTACCGGTAGTCGTTGGCGCCGAGCTGGTAGCGAACGGTGAACTGCCGGTGCGTCGCCACGGTGTACGGATAGAAGTCGTATTCCAGGGCGGCGGCGATGCGCCAGACGCGTTCCTCGTTGAGGAAGTCGGAGTGTGTGGTGCCGGCGCGCGCCCCAACCGACCAGTGGTCGTCGATCGAGCGGACCACGAGGGCGGCGATGTTGTCCGCCCGGCTCGTGGTGCGATACTCGCTGCTGTCGGCCAGGGTGGTGCGCGTGGTGGTGATCGCGAAGCCGCCCCCGACGCTGATCTTCCACTCCGGCGTGATCCGCGTCGCGACGACGCCAAGGCTGGCCGCGTTGAGGCTGCTCTGTTGCTGGTCGTCCACGAGCGCACTGCCGCCGACCGTGATGGTCCAGCTGTGCCACGGATCGCGGTGATCGACGGACTCGGCAACGCCGAGCGGGGCGTAGGAGACGTCGAGTCCATCGCCCGAGCGCGTCGCGACGATCCGCAGCAGCGCAATGCGAATCCAGCGGGCGAGGTCTGCGCGCACGGCGCTGGCCGGGGCGCCCGGAGGGATCGTGAACACGAGCGTGTCGGCACGTGCGTCGGTCGTCGTGGCGCCCGTGCCGGCCCCGCCGCTCGCGGCGGCGACGACGGTCACCGCCGCCCCACCTCCGCCGGCCACTTGCTGGGTGACGAGCACGCTGACCGCCGCGTCGGCCCGTTCGCGCACCCACTGGACGAACGGCACGTCCTCCGTGGGCACGATCACGGCACAGGCATCGGCGAGACAATTGAAGAAGGCGCGCACCGGCTCCGGCGAGCGTGAGGACTGCGCGCGGAGCGGGAGCACGGGTACGACGGCAACGCAGAGGAGGGCGGCGGCGGTCGCGCGGGCACGACGGCAGCGTCGCATGGCGTGGGGAGGGTGGGTCATTGCCGATGGAACTTCATCGCGGCACACGCGGCGGGCCAGTCAGTCTACCGAGCCGTCCGCGCCCTTCGCCGATTCGTGACCGCGTCAGCTCGCCGCCAGCTGCGCGCTGCTCCCCTTGATGGACCATCCGCCGTGCAGCACGTTCCGCCGGTGTACCCGACCGGAGGTGAGTCGTGGGGATGAGCGTGGAGGCGGCCACCCTGCGGCTGTCGCTCGCGGCATCGCTGGTGCCGGCGCTCGCCCGCAGCACGGCGCCCGACTCCGCCGTGCCGGTCCTGCTGCGCGAGGCGCTCCGCCGCCGTAAGCTGCCGTTGAAGGCCTCGGAGACGCACTTGTCCACGGGCTTCCCTGGCCGACTGACATCGCGCTGCCCGTGGTTCCAGCAGGCCCCGTGGTCGATCGCCTGAGGTGGGGTAGCGGAAACCGTATCGATCGCAGTATCGTAATACGGTCCTCAGGAGGCCCGATGTCCGTCGTCACTGTCTCGCCCAAGTTCCAGGTCGTCATCCCGCGTCACATCCGTGAGGCCCTCAAACTCCAGCCGGGACAGAAGGTCCAGGCCTTCGCGTACGACGGCCGTGTGGAGTTCGTCCCAATTCGTTCGGCCAAGGCACTGCGCGGGTTTCTTCGCGGGATCGACACGGCGGTCCCTCGCGAGCGGGACCGCAAGTGAACGTCGTCGATTCGTCTGGCTGGCTGGAGTATTTCGCCGACGGCCCGTCCGCCGGCTTCTTCGCTTCGGCAATTGAAAAGACGGACGAACTGGTCGTGCCGACACTCAGCCTCTACGAAGTCTTCAAGCGTGTGCTGCAGCAGCGCGATGAAGGCGCAGCGCTGAACGCCGTGGCGCTCATGCAGCAGGCGATGGTGGTGGACCTGTCGGCGCCGCTCGCTCTTTCGGCCGCCGCACTCGGCGCGCAATTGAAATTGCCGCTCGCGGACAGCGTGATCTACGCGACCGCCCGCGCGTACGAGGCGACACTCTGGACGCAGGACGCGGATTTCGAGGGGCTGCCCCACGTTCGCTACCGAGCGGTCGCGCCCCGCAAGTAGCGGTCTGGCGAAGGTTGGTGCAGACGGGCACGCTCTGGAAGCGGCGGCTGCGCCATAGCAGTTCATGGAGTGCCCGCAGCACACCCCACCGTCAGGCCGATCAAGACCATCCACACACCAGGCGAGCCACCCCTGCCCTCAACCGCTCCTGAATGTCGCGACTGTCGCGTCGCCATGGACGCCGGCTTGATGCTTGACCGCAACTTCCCGCACACCGGCCCGTACGGAGTACCGATGAACGAGCCGATCATCTCGGTCCAGCACCTGCAGAAGCGCTATGGCGCCACCGTCGCGGTCAGCGACGTGACGCTCGACGTGCAGGCCGGCGAGATCTTCGGCCTGCTCGGCCCCAACGGCGCCGGCAAGACCACCACCATGGAATGCGTCCAGGGATCGCGCCGCCACGACGGCGGCACGATCCGCGTGCTCGGTCTCGATCCGCAGCGCGATGCGACGCGACTCCGCATGCGCATCGGCGTGCAGCACCAGGAAGCGCAGCTGCAGAAGCGCATCAAGGTGTGGGAAGCGGTGGACCTCTGGTCGTCGCTGTACAAGGGCGCGGTCGACACCGACGCGCTGCTCGAGAGCCTGGGACTCAGCCCGAAGCGCGACGCCTGGTTCATGACGCTCTCGGGCGGGCAGAAGCAGCGGCTGTTCATCGCGCTCGCGCTCATCCATGAACCCGAGCTCGTCTTCCTCGACGAACTCACCACGGGACTCGATCCGCAGGCGCGGCGCACGATCTGGGACCTGGTGCTCGGCATCCGTGCGCGCGGCACGACCGTGTTTCTCACGACGCACCTGATGGAGGAAGCCGAGCGGTTGTGCGACCGCGTGGCGATCATGGATCACGGGCGCGTCATCGAGGTTGGCACGCCGGATGCGCTGGTGCGCGCGCACTGCCCCGAGCACAGCGTGGTGTTCACGAGCGACAGCGTCGTGAGCGACGCGCAGCTGGGCCAGGTGGGCGGGCTCACGCGCACCGCGCGCGACGGCGCCGCGATCACGCTCACCGGCACGGGCGACGACTTCGTGACCAACGTGATTGCGCTGGTGGCGCGCGAAGGGCTGCACGTGCGCGGCTTCCGCACCGAGATGCCGACGCTCGAGGACGTGTTCCTCACGCTCACCGGCCGAGCCTTGAGGGACTGACGACGATGCTCAGGGGATTCTGGAAGCTCACGTGGGTGGAGGCCAAGGTGTTCGCGCGCGAGCCGATGGGGCTCGTGGGCACCCTGCTCGTTCCCGTCATCCTGTTCGTCGTGCTCGGCCGCTCGATCGGGCTCAGGCGGCCCGAGGTGGCCGCGGCACCGCCGTTCAACGTGGCCATCCTCTCGGCGCTGCTCATCGCGATCGGCGCGGTGCTGTCGCTGGTGGCGATCATCGCCATCTATCGCGAAGGCGGCATTCTCAAGCGGCTGCGCGCCACGCCGCTCTCGCCGGTGACGATCCTCGGCGCGCATGTGTTCCTCAAGCTCGTGTTCACCGCGCTCGGGCTCGCGCTGCTGGTGCTGGCGGGGCGACGGGTCTTCCCCGGCGCGCTCGAGGTGAACGTCGTGAGCTTCGGCGCGGCCGTGCTGCTCGGCACCACGAGCATCCTCTCGCTTGGCTTCGTGATCGCGAGCCTCGTGCCGACGTCGCGCTTCGCGCAGCCGATCGGCGCGGCGATCATGTACCCGATGGTCGCCCTGTCGGGACTGTTCTATCCGATCGAGAACATGTCGACGCCGTTTCGTGTGCTGGCGGCCGCGCTGCCAACGACGCATGCGGTGGCGCTCATGCAGGGGGTGTGGGACGGAAGCGGCTGGAGCGCCCACGTGGGCGATGTGGCGGCGCTGGTGCTCATTGCCGCGGTCTGCGTGGCGGTGTCGACGCGGGTCTTTCGCTGGGAGTGAGCGCCGGCGCGAGTCCCTCCCTCGCGGCGAGCCTCGGGGAGCCCTATCCGGTCACCCTCGCCACATCCCGCGGTGACCCGCCCCACTGCCGTCCCCACGCCCGCCTGAGCTGCAACCCCGAGCTGAACCCCGCGGCCTCCGCCGCCTGCGTCACGCTCGCCCCTCGCTCCAACGACTGCCGCGCCCGCTCGAGCCGGATCGACTGCAAGTACCTGAGCGGCGACACGCCCGCATGTTCCACGAACAACCGCAGCAGGTGTCGCTCGGTCGCGTTCCCGAGCGCGGCCAGCGTGGGCATGTCCCAGTCGCGCTCCGGCCGGGCGATGATGGCGTCCTGCACACGGTGCACCGCCACATGCAGGTGACGGCGATGCACCAGGTACGGCGACAGCTCGGGGTCGCGCGGCGTGCGCCGCAGGTACACCACCATGTCCTCCGCCACGGTCGCGGCCAACGCCTCGCCGCATTCCTCGGCGATCAGGTGCAGCGCCAGGTCAATGCCCGCCGTGATGCCCGCGCTCGAGGCGATCGGCCCATCGACCACCATGTCGTCGCGCGCCACGGCGGCCGACACCGCGGGCAAGTGGATGTCGGCGGGAGTCGTGGGCGC
>JANLSF010000777.1:0-1829 GCA_031362285.1 Gemmatimonadota bacterium
CTCGACGAGCCCGGTGGCCTGCTGGCGAGAGAGGGTGGGCAGGGTCCCGGTGAGGACGACAGTCAGCCCCTTGAGGGCACCATCCGCCTCGGCGGCCTGCGGTTCCGCAAACGCCAGTCCGCGGCGACGGAGCTTCTCGACCAGCCGGCGGGCCCAGGCATCCTGGAACCAGGCATGGACGCTCGCGGCGATGATCGGCCCCACGCCGCGCACCGATTCGATGGTGTCGAGCTCGGCGGCGGCGAGCGCATCCATCGTGCCGAAGTGGCGGGCGAGCAGCTCCGCCGCCCCCTCGCCCACGTGCCGAAGCCCGAGGGCGAAGAGCAGCCGGCTGAGCGGCTGCGCCTTGGAGGCGGCAATCGCGTCCACCACCAGCTGCGCGCTCCGCTCGGCGAAGCCGTCCAGCGCTTCGACCTGGGCCGTCGTCAGGTCGTAGAGGTCCGACGGGTCGCTGACGAGCGAGGCATCCACCAGCTGCGTGATGCGCGCCTCGGACAGCCCGCGGATGTCCATCGCCGAGCGCGAGCTGAAGTGGATGAGCGACTCGAGGCGGCGTCCGGGGCAGGCAACGTTGGGGCAGTACACGTCCACCTCGCCCTCTTCCTGCACCACCCGCGTGTGGCACACCGGGCAGTGCGTCGGCGGCGTCCAGGGCACCGAGCCCGCGGGTCGCTTCTCCGGCACCGGGCCGATCACCTGCGGTATCACGTCGCCGGCCCGACGGACCTGCACCGTGTCCCCCTCGCGCAGGTCCTTCTGGGCAATCAACTGGGCGTTGTGCAGGGTGGCGTTGCGCACCGTGACGCCGCCGATCTCCACCGGCGACAGCTCGGCCCACGGATTGAGCTTGCCGGTGCGGCCCACGTTCACGCGGATCGCGACGAGCGTCGTTTCCTCGATGCTGGCCTTGAACTTCCGCGCGATCGCCCACCGCGGCACCCGTCCCGCCACGACGCCGAGCTCGGCGTGCAACGCCAGCGGATCCACCTTCACCACGCCGCCATCGATGTCGAACCCGAGTTGTTCGCGGAGCACGTGCTCCACCTCGTGCGCCCAGGCGTGCACCTCGGCCAGCGCCGTGCACCGCTTCCGGTGCGGCGCCACCGGGATCCCCCACTCGGCCAGCCGTTCGAGCAGCTCGGTCTGCGTCCCGAACGGCAGGGGCGCGTTGTCGGGAAGGGCGAAGGTGTAGCCGAAGAAGCGGAGCGGCCGCTTGGCGGTGAGCGTGGGATCCTTCTGGCGGAGCGCCCCGGCGGCGGAGTTGCGCGGGTTGGCGAACACGGGTTCGCCGGCCTTGACCCGCTCCTCGTTCATCCGGTCGAAGCCCTCGAAGGTCATGTACACCTCGCCACGGATCTCGATGAGCGCGGGCCACCCCCGGCCGCGCAGCCTGAGCGGGATCTCCCGGATCGTGCGCAGGTTGGCCGTCACGTCCTCGCCCATGGTGCCGTTGCCGCGCGTCGCGCCCGTCACCAGCACGCCGCGCTCGTACGTGAGCGAAATCGCGGCGCCGTCGATCTTGAGCTCGCAACTGTACCCGCTCGTGCGCACCGCCTCGCCCACGAGGCGCGCGGCGCTGTCCTCCCACGCGGCCAGCTCCTCGTCCGACATCGCATTGTCGAGCGAGGCCATCGGCGCGAGGTGCGTGTGCTTGGCCAGGTGGCTCGCGCCCACGTCGGTGCCCACGCGCAGGGTGGGCGAGTCGGCCGTGCGGAGCTCGGGGTGTGCGGCCTCGAGCGCCTGCAGCTCACGGAACAGCCGGTCGTACTCGGCGTCCTTCAGGGCGGGACGATCCCGCACGTAGTACGCGTGCGACGCCTCGGTCAGCG
>JANLSF010000781.1:0-1863 GCA_031362285.1 Gemmatimonadota bacterium
CCGCCGGCCACGTGCGCGATGACGTCGGCCTGGTGCCCGCGGAAGGCGGGATAGCCGAAGACGGACTTGAGGAGGGCGAGGGCGGTGGGGGGCATGGTCGGGGACGAAAGCTAGCGGCCGGCGCGGACTCCGTGGCCATGACCGGATACCGTAAGCCGAGCCATGACATCGAGATAGCCCGCACCGTGGCATGACTACGTCACTCGACCGATAGGCGCACCTCGCCGGCCATCACAGCTTGCGCCCCGTCACCCACCGGCGGAGCCCATGTCGTTCGACCTCACCAGCAGCAGCCGTTGCACCATCGCCTGCGCGACCTCGGATCGAGGCGCGCTGGAGATGCTCACGCCCGTGGAGCATCAGGAGTGGACCGCCCTTCCCGGCACCGAGCGGCGTCGTGACTGGCTGTGCGGACGCGTCGCGGCCAAGCGCGCCGTCGGTGCGCATGTCG
Source organism: Gemmatimonadota bacterium (assembly GCA_031362285.1). Lineage (GTDB taxonomy): Bacteria > Gemmatimonadota > Gemmatimonadetes > Gemmatimonadales > Gemmatimonadaceae > JACPPC01. The sequence goes on from JANLSF010000781.1 coordinate 452, forward strand.
GCATCGGTGACCTCCAGCGGCTGATGCTCACGAGTCGCGATCGGTCCGCGCCCACCTGCGTGGAGCGTGACCGCGGCCCGCTCCCGGTGGCGCTGTCCATCACGCACGCCGACGGCCGCGCCCTCGCGGTGGCCGCGTCGCTCGGCGATCGCGTGGGCATCGACCTCGAGCGCTCGGGCGCCGTGGCGTCCCACCACGAGCATCTCTTCGTGGGGCCCGCCGAGCGCGATCGGTCGCCCGACATGGATCCGACGGTGGGCTGGGTGCTCAAGGAGGCGGCGTGGAAGGCGTTCTGTTGTCCCGAGCGGCTGCCGCTGCGCGCGCTCGAGCTGGAGTTCGACGTGAACGACGCGCTCTGCGCCGTGGTGATCGCGGGGGTGCGCCAGTCGGCCCGGGGACGGATGCTGAGCGTCTGGCCGGGCTTCGTGGCGGCCCTCGTGCACGTGCCCTTGGAGGTCATGTGACCGTGCACATGCCTGGCATTCGCGCGATCCACTACGCGCTCGGCGAGTCGGCGCAGTCGGTGCGAGAACTGGCTGCGGCTGGTCAGCTCGAGAGCGACGCGACGGTCCTCGAGTCGTTCGGATTCGCGCAGGCGCACCTGGCGCGCACCGAGTCGCCGTTCGACCTGGCGCTGCAGGTATCGCAGGCGCTGCTGTGCGAGGCGGGCGTCAACCGCGACGACATCGGCCTGCTGTTGTATGCGGGCACGCCGGCGACCGCCTTCGCGGCGGCCGGCGACCATGCCGACGCGGCGGCGACGCTTGGTGGCACGTCGCGCTTCCGCTACCCGGCCACGCGCCTGCAGTACGAGCTTGGCCTCGGCAACGCGGCGACGATCGCGATCGACCAGCTGGCGTGCACCTCGCTGCTGAGCGCGGTGCGCCTCGCGCGCGCCCTCTGCCTGAGCGAGGGACTGGCCCACGTGCTGTGCGTCTCGTCGGAGTTCTTTCCCGGCGCGGCTGGCCGAGAGGCGATCTACAACTGCACCTCCGATGCGGCCTGCGCCGTGCTCGTCTCACTGGACTGCCCACGCAACCGGGTGGTGGCCAGCGCCCAGGTGACCAAGGGCTACTACTGGGATTGTGATGCCATGCGGAACGAGATCGTGGCGTCGTACTTCCCCACGGCACGGCACGTGATGGCCGACGTCGTGGCCAAGGCGGGGTGGCGCGCCGAGGACGTGCGCTGGGTGATGCCGCACAACGTGAGCGCGCGCAGCTGGGACATCCTGCTTCGCCTCGCCGGGCTGCCCAACGCGGAGCTCTGGGCGGGCAACATCGCCCGCGTGGGGCACACGCTGGCCGGCGACAACTTCATCAACCTGCGCGATGCGCTCGACGACGGCGCCGTGCAACCGGGAGACAAGATGCTGCTCTTCTCCTTCGGCTACGGGGCGCACTGGACGGCGC
>JANLSF010000795.1:0-8127 GCA_031362285.1 Gemmatimonadota bacterium
TCGTAGCCCGGACGAGCTCCCACGACACCATCTTTACCTGAGTCCGCGCGAGAGCCTTAGCCTGAAGAACCACCTGGGCTTCCGTGACTACCTGCGTTCCCATCCCGAAGCTGCGTCCGCGTACGGCGCGTTGAAGGCAGCACTCGCCAGCCGTTTTCCCGATGACATGGACGGCTATATCGTCGGCAAGACAGAGTTCATTCTCCGGATCCTCGGAGAGATTGGCTTGACTGAAGCGGAGTGCGCCGAGATCAGACGCATCAATCAGATGAACAACGTCGTGCTGCCCAACCCGGCGTTGCAGCCGCCCGGCGTCGCCGCCGGCTGAACGCCAGGCCGTTGCCGCAGCGATGGCGCACGGCAGGACCCCGCTGCCGACGACCGGGCGAGGTCACACGGTGATCGAGGCGAAGCGGCGCCCGCATCGGCCGACCCGGACGGTGCCCACCATCACGCTGCAGGGCACGCGCCCGAAGACGGCGCGCTGCTGAGCGTCCGCGTCAGACCGCGAACAGCGCAGATGCGCACCTCGACCCGTCTCGCGGGCCCGTTGTTCTTCGCCCACGACCAGCCGACGAGGCGCCACCCTTGGGGCCCCGTCAGCATCGCGAACGCGAAGAGCGACGCGGCCTCTTCGATGGCCTTCGCTCTGAGCGTGAACGCGCAGGTCGGCGGACTCGCGCGGTCGTGGCGGCGGCTGGGCCGCTCTACTGGTTGGCCACGCCGCGATCCCGTGCGGGCGCCGCGGCCTCAGCGTAACTTCGGGCGCAACGAGACGACGAGTTCCCCAACCCTCTCCGGACGACCACATGCGATCCCTCGGGCTTGGCCTGCTCCTCACCATCGTTGGCGTGGCGCTCCCCGCGCAGTCCGCACCGACCGTCGTCGGCACGTGGAAGCTCATCTCGATGCGCGTGCCCGATTCCACAGGGAGCGTGATGCCGACCTGGGATGATCGTCCCGCCGGCCTGATCATGTATTCCGCCGACGGCCACATGTCCGCGCATCTGTACGACACGCGCCGAGCCAAGCTGGGGGCCAATCCGGCCGCCGCGGATCCGGCGGTCGCCCGCGCTGCGTTTCTCGGCCTCTTCACGTACTTCGGGCGCTATACCGTTGATACCGTGGCGCGCACGGTGACACACACCGTGGCGGGCGCATTCGACCCGGGCTGGGTCGGCGGGAAGCTCGTGCGCGGCTATCGCTTCCTGCCGGGGAATCGGATCGAGTTGACCGTGGTCACGGACTATACCGGCGCCCGGCCCAAGCGGCCGACCGTGCTCGTGTGGGAGCGCGTCGGTCGATGAGTCCCGTGGTGCCGCGATCGATCGCGTCCCGTCTCGGCATCGTCGTGGCGATGGCGGCATTGGCTCCCGCCCCACGGGCCATGGCACAGTCGGCGACTCCGTCGGGTGAGGCGGTGTACAAGAAGCGTTGTGCGTCGTGCCACGACATTGAGCAACCGCGCACGCCGACTCGCAGCGCACTGGAGCGACTCTCCCCGGCCCGCATCCTGCGCACGCTCGACTTCGGCGTGATGATGTCGGTGGCGTACCCACTCCGGCGATCGGAGCGCACGGCAGTCGCCGCCTATCTCGGACGCGGCGCCGTGGCGGTCGGGCCGCCCGCGAGCGCCATGTGCGGCAAGGCTGTACGACGGGCGACCACGCGATCGGCCCGTTGGAGCGGGTGGGGTCCGTCGACCACCAATGCGCGCTTCCAGACGGCCGACGCGGCCGGCCTGACGACAGAACACGTCGGTCGGCTCGAGCTGAAGTGGGCGTTCGGGTTCGACGGCGACATCACCGCCTTCGGCGCACCGACGCTGATCGATGGTGCGTTGTTCACCGGGAGCGCGAGCGGCACGGTCCACGCGCTCGATCCGGCGACGGGATGCCTGCACTGGACGTTCCAGGCCGATGGACCCGTGCGGTCCGCGCCGGTCGCCGCCACCGACGGCACACGCCGCCTGCTCGTCTTCGGTGACCAGGTCGGGATGTTCTACGCGGTCGACGCACGATCCGGCGCGCTCGCGTGGAAGCGGCGCGCGGACCCACACGAAGCCACCCGCCTCACGGGGTCGCCGGCCGTGCACGATGGCGTGGTGTTCGTGCCCGCGGCGTCCTGGGAAGAGACGCGCGCGCTCGACCCCGCCTATCCGTGCTGCACCTTCCGTGGGAGCGTGACGGCACTCCGGGTGCGCGACGGCACCGTGAAGTGGAAATCGTACATGGTCGATCCGCCCAAGCGGACCGGAACGGGCGCAGCGGGCAGCGCCACCTTCGGTCCCTCCGGGGCCGGGATCTGGTCCGCGCCGACGATCGATTCCACACGCGGCGTGCTGTACGTCACGACGGGCGACAACTACTCCGATCCCGCCTCGGCCACGAGTGATGCGATCGTGGCGCTGTCACTCGGGGACGGTCGGCGCGTGTGGACCCGCCAGACGACGCCGAATGACGTGTTCACCGCGGCGTGCGGGCCCAAGTCCGATTGCGGACCTGACCATGACTTCGGCGCATCCGCGATGTTGCTGCGCTCGGGCGACGGGCGCGACGTGCTCGTCGCCGGCCAGAAGTCGGGCATGGTGTACGCGCTCGATCCGGACAAGCAGGGGGCGATCATCTGGCAGATGCGTGTGGGCAAGGGCGGTCTCGCGGGCGGGGTCCAATGGGGAATGTCGGCGGACGGCGTCAACGTCTACGCGTCCGTCGGGGACGCCGTGCGCAGGGCCACACCGCCGGGCGGGGCACCGCTGAGCGGTGCCGGATTCGATCCGGCACTCGGGGGCGGCCTGACCGCGCTCAGGATCACCGACGGCACCAAGGCCTGGTTCGCGGCGAGTTCCCCGTGCGTTCCACCGCGCGTCGGATGCAGCCCGGCGCAGCCCGGAGCATTGACGACGATTCCAGGCGCGGTGTTCTCGGGATCGTACGACGGACACCTGCGCGCGTTCTCCACGACGAACGGTGGCCTGCTCTGGGATTTCGATACCGTGCGTGACTACGCCACGGTGAACGGTGTGGCCGCGTCCGGTGGCTCGCTCGACGGCGCCGGCCCGGTGATCGCCGATGGCATGGTCTACGTCAACTCGGGCTATCCGCGCTTCGGCGGCCAGCGGGGCAATGTGCTGCTCGCCTTCGGACTGGCCGGGACGGAACCACGGGCACCCGGGGTTCGAAAGCCGATGTCAGCGAAGTTCCGCTGACGATCGTTCCAGGAGCCGCGTGCCATCCACGTTGATTTGAGCGCGTAACGACCGCTGCCGCCAATTGAGTCGAGTGGGACTGTTCCGCGCGGCATGCGTCGTCGTGCTCGTGCCGGGACAGGAACTGCGATCGGGGCCGGTCGAGCATACGACGCGATCCCTCGACCGCCCATGAGCATGTCCCCGGATGCCTGTCCATTCGGCGCCCTCAACCAGGCCTCGACAGTGGTCTACACGGGCACGCTGGTCATCGCCATCGTCAGCCGGGCGCCGATCAACAACTACCATGTCCTCGTGATCCCGAGGGCGCACGTGGAGCGACTGACCGACGTCCCGGCCGACACGCTCGGCGCGGTCATGCGATGTGCGCAGCGCGTCGGCCGAGCGATTCAGGCCGTCGCGAAGCCGGACGGACTCGGGTACATCACGGAAGACGACTTGACGGGCCAGGGCTGCAATTTGGTGACGCACTGGAAGCTGCACGTGATTGCGCGCTTTCAAGGGGGCGCAGTCCGACTTGATTGGGGTCGGACGCCTGATGCGGGCGTGGCACCGCGGGCGGCGATTGCGGCAGAACTGCGTGAACGGCTCGAGGGCGCGGGCCAACGCAGGCTGGTACCGACGACGGGTCCAGCGACGCAGGTGGGCGACTACGCTCGATTGCAGTACCTTGTCAGACGCGGCGCGCGACGGCGCCGACCGTTCGGAGGGCTGGGTATGTACGTGCGCGCGGCGAGGGCCCATGAGACGGTTGCTGTGGATCCTGACGGCATGCTTGGCGCCCTTGGCCGCGCTGACGCTCGTCGCGATGAGCGCCCGGCCGGCCTGTGCCTGCAGCACGAAATTGCCGGGATACCGCGCGCAAATGAAGAGCGACCTCCGGAACCTGGTGTCGGCGCAGGATTCGTTCCGCGAAGATCGCGGGAGATACGCCGCGTCGATCGCCGATCTCGGGACCCGTTACGCGTCCTCCACCGGAATCGTGGTCACCATCGACTCGCTGATCGGCACCCAGGGATGGGCGGCGACCGCGCGGCATGCGGACCTCGGGGAGGAGTACTGTCAGCTGAGCCACTTGAGCACTGGCGATCCGGTATCGCAACCTCGGTGCTCGGGGGACAAACGGCGGGCCGCGACCAAACTGGCACTCGACGTCGAGTTCTACATCGGCCTCGCAGCCGTCATCATCGCTTTCGCAACCGCGGTGGCAGGGCGCATGCACTGGGGAGCGGCGATGGCGACGGTGTCGATCTGGGTGGTCAATCCGTTCCTTCCCGGTGTTGCAGTGATGCGCTGCGGGGACCCGAGCGCCACGGTGGGGGGACTGCTGTTCACCGTTGCAACCGTTCTCGGGTGCATCGCCGGATTGGACGCGCGACGGGCAAGCCGCGGGCACTGACACGCTCGACCACCGCCCCACACCATCGCATCACAGCGCGGGTCCTGGGCGTCGATGCGGGGACTGCCGCTCTGGTGAGCGGTGTCCTTCTGGTCGCGCTGGGCGTCGGACTCGGGCACCAGCGGCGACGGCGCGCCGCTGGGACGGGTGATCGGCACCCGCCAGCCTGACGGGCCGTTGCTGCTGACGAACGCCGGTGGCTGGGGTAGCGGCCGATGCTCGGTCGCGTTCCATTTGGAGGCGTTCCCAGCAGAACGGCAGGACGTCAGGCGTCACAGTCAGCATCTCTTACTTCCGACAAGGGTCCAAATGCAATCGCGCTCAGCCAGTGCTCTCGGTGGCCTCTGCTTCGTCGTCGGCGCGCTCGCATTCGTCGGCGTGTTCAGCTACCTGGCTGCCAACTTCGACTACCCGGGAGTCCTCGACGGCTCAGCCGCAGACGTTCTTCCGAAGCTGAGGGGCGGTGGGCGCCTGATGCGCGCCGTGTGGGCCGTGTACGCCTTCCTGCCGCTTCTCCTGGTCCCTGGCGCCGTCGGAGCGTATCGGGCGTGTCCGTCAAGCCGCGGTCGCATGACACTTGCATTGGTGGCTGCCGCGATGGGGGCCTTCGCCATGTGCCTGGGTCTCATGCGCTGGCCCAGCATCCATTGGGCTCTGGCGGAAGCCTACGCACTAGCTGGCCCGGAGTCACAAGGCAGTATCGGCGCTGTCTTTGTCGGCCTGAATCTCTACCTCGGCAACTACATCGGCGAGTTCCTCGGTGAACTCTGCCTGGGAGTGTTCTTCCTGCTCACGGGACTCTCCATGCTGAGCGAGCCGCGCAACGCACGATGGGTAGGGTTTGCCGGAGTGGCATTCGCCATCCTGTTCCTCATCGGCTCACTTCGCAACGTTTTGCCCCTGGTGCAAACGGTAGCCGACATCAACAATGCCCTGCTGCCCCTCTGGATGGTCGTCCTGGGTTCCTATCTTATGTGGTCCTCGCGCGCGGAACCTTCGCATGGTGACGCCTAGCCCCTGGCTCCAACTGACCCGCTACGGCGAAGGAGACGAGATCTGATGACACTCGGTCGAGTGGCTCGGCTAGCGGCCGTTGCGCTCCTGGTCCTGGCCGTGAACGTCGGGGTCAGCATCTTGTACATGGTCGTGTACAGCTATCTGATCGACCCCGGCTACGAGGCGCAATACTACCGCGACCACATGCAGGTGGCCGCACCGTACTGCAGCATCGTCGCTGGCATGCCGCTGATGTACCTGGCAGGCTGGTGGGTCGGAGGCTGGTGGGAGAGAGCGTTCGCGGTCAGGGCAGCCTTGTTGGTCTGGTTGGCGTACGTCGTCATCGACATGGGCGTGCTGCTGGCAGCGGGGATGACTCCGAGGATCGCCGTTCTGTTCGGCGTGTCGTTCCTGACCAAGCTGGGGGCGGCCTACCTGGGCGCGCTGGTTGCAGGTCGTCGCGCCTGACAACAGCATGCAGCTGACGGCGCTGCGCGCCGCAGTTGATGCTGGACGGTCAGACCGCAATGGACAGCCCGTTCACCCTTCCATGCTGCGCATCGTCGCTACAGTAGCCATCCTGACCCTTGTGTTCGCGTGGATGCGGACGCGCGGAGCGAACGAGACGAAACGGCTGGAGGCGCGCATGGGCGCTACATGGTAGCCTCGACGGTGATCGTCAGGTGCGGGTACGGTTGCGCGGGACCGACGCCGACCTTGCCAAGCCTACCGACGTCACCTTCCACCTGTATTCTGACTGAACTCCACCGTCCACTCTATGCCGTACGTGTCTCTGAGCATGGCGAAGTACGTACCCCACGGGCTGTCGCCCATGGGCATCTCCACGGCCCCACCTTCTGAAAGCCCGGCAAAGATCCTATCTGCCTCTTCGTGGCGCGCTGCAACAACGGCAATCTTGGACCGGTTCTCATCTTCGCTTACCCGTCCCATGCTCTCCGGGATGTCGTTGGCTCTGAGCACCATCGGGCCAACGGGAAGTTCCATGAGCATGATCGTGTTTGCTTCGCTGTCTGCAACTGATAACGCGGCGCTCGCCAAATCTCTGAAGCGCACGACCTTGGCAAACTCTCCGCCAAAGACCGACTTGTAGAACGCGAATGCTTCTTCGGCATTGCCGTTGAAATTGATGTACGGATTGATTGTTGGCATGGATTCCCTTCTTGTTGACTAGTGCGTGTGTCGTCCATGGCAGCGGACCGCCAGTGCCGATCTCACGTACGTGGTTCTCTGGACGAACACGTGCAGACAAACCAAGAGCAAGTCAGGAAACGGAAAGAGCGAGCGGCGGACAGCGTTGCGGGCCAGGCCGCCGAGGGTCCCCTGGTGGCAACTGTGCGCAGAGCTGCGGACGATTCCGCTCGGCTATGCCTCGTCAGCGGACAGATGGTCCCGTCGGAAACGGCGATACACGCTCAGGATGTCCGCTTGCGTGCGCTCGCTACGATCCACGGCGGCAACTATGGAAGAAGCGAAGAGTCGCTGGCCGCATTGTCAGGCCCGCCCTCCACGGACGCCGAACGGGGCGTGCGTGGCCTTGCGCCTGTCGGGGCCGAGTGTAGCATCGCATCATGATCCCAACTTCACACCACGGTCGCTTTGCCGGCCCCAACCGGCTCTGGTTCATGCCGGGCACGCCGGCCCATGTGTCGGACGGAACGCTCGTCGTCACCGCGGACCGCGTCTCCGTGCGCTGGGCGCACGACGGCGTGCCGAAGGAGGGCGAGCTCGTTCTCCGGGGACCGGGTGCCGCGTGCCGCGGCGACTTCACCGACACGTTTCACGCAGTCAACCCGTTGGTGCTCCACGGTCACACCCAAGGCAGCGCGGTCGCCCTGTTCTGCACGTACCCGGCGGGGGACGGATCGCCGGACTGGGGTTGGCGCATCGTCCTCGACTGGTACGACCCGGATCATTTCAGTTTGCGCATGTTCAACGTGCTCCCCGACGGCCAGGAAGCCCTCGCCGTGGATTTGCGCGGCGCGCGCGTGAGCTGAGCGTCCGCCAATGTCCAATGCTGCTCGGGGAACCTTCGAAGAGCTGTTGAACCGCACGGCGCCCGCGTTGGCCGGCATCGCGCGCCGCCTGCGCGAGGCCATCGTCGCGGTTGACCCGGCCGTGGTCGAGACGGTGCGGCTCGGCGACAACGCAGCCACCTACGGAGTCGGGCCGAAGAAGATGACGGAGGGCTACGCCTACATCATGCCGATGCGAGGGTACGTGAACCTCGGTTTCTACCAAGGCGCGTCGCTGAAGGACGCGCGGCTCGAGGGCACGGGAAAAAGCCTGCGTCATGTCAAGATCCGCTCCCTCGCCGAAGCGTCCACGCCGGCCCTGCGCGGGCTTCTGGCTGCCGCGTTGGCGGCGCGCAAGAGGAGTCGAGACCCTGGGTGAACGCGCTCACGGACGCGCCGCGACTGTTGGAGGCGAGGGACGGCGAGAGGGCCGAGTACAGGCCGCGTAGCGTGTCGCCGGCGAGTACCCTCCTTCGCCGCGCGCGATCTGC
>JANLSF010000821.1:0-2356 GCA_031362285.1 Gemmatimonadota bacterium
CCTGTGCGCGCTGCGCCGCCGCCAGCGCCCCCGGCGCCAGTTGCCTGGCCGGGCCGCGGGGACCATCCGGCGTCACCCCCACGTCGCGCCCGTCGCGCAGCGTGCGCACCAGTTGCAGCAGGGCCCGCGCCGCCCCGCGCGTGCTCGATCCGCGAACCGACGGGGCGTAGCCCAGGCCTTCGGCGATGCGGGCGATGATCTCGCCGTCCTGGTGTTCCGAGATCAGGATGGCGATGCCCTCATGGCGATGCGCCATCAGGCAGGGCAGCATCTCGCCGTGCCAGAGCACGAACACGAACGGCGTCTTCGATCGGCGCAGTCCGTCCAGCCCCTCGCGTCCGACCACGCGCACGCGCCAGGTCAGCGCGAGCGCCTGCACGAGCCAGCGTCCCAGCACGATGCCCACCCGGATCTTCCACGGCAGCAGGGGACGCCCGGGCGCGGCGCTCACGCCAGCAGCCCATCGGCCATCGCGGCCACGCGCACCGCCGCGCCGGGTGACCCGAGGGAGGCGCGCACCTGCTGGAGGTCGGCCACCATCCGCGCGCGCACCGCACTCGTGCGATCGAGCAGGGGCGCCAACGCGTTCGACAACGCCTCGACCGTCATCGCCCCCTGCATGAATTCGGGTGCCACCTTGCGGCGGGCGACGATGTTCACGAGGCCCACCGGGTCGATCTTCAGCACCTTGAGGGCGATGAACATCGTCACGGGATTCGTCTTGTACGCGATCGCGAGCGGGCATTCCGCCAGCGCCGCCTCGAGCGTCGTCGTGCCACTCTTGCACAGCGCCGCGTCGGCGGCACGCAGCACGTCGTAGGGGCGCTGCGCCACCTGCGTCCACGGACAGCGCGCGCGGTCGATCGTCATGCCCGGCGCCACGCTCACCACGATCTGGAGCCCGGGCACCTGCGCCTCCAGCCGCCGCCCCACGGCGACGAAGATGTCGAGGTGGCGGGCCACCTCCTGCGCCCGGCTTCCCGGGAACAGCGCCAGCACGCGGGCCTCGTCCGCGAGGCCGAGGCGCCGACGGGCCTCGGCCTGGTCCGGCAGGTTCGTCACCTGGTCGAGGAGCGGATGTCCCACGAAGGTGGCGTCGATCCCTGCCGCGCGCAGCAACGGCTCCTCGAAGTCGAGGATGACGGCAGCCTTGGTCACGACCCGCTTGAGCTCGGCGATCCGCCCCTTCCCCCAGGCCCACACCTGCGGCGTGATGTAGTACAGCACCGGGACGCCCGCCGCGTGCGCCGCCGCGGCCAGCTTGAGGTTGAAGCCCGGGTAGTCGAGCACGACCAGCAGCCCCACGCGGCCACTCCGGAGGCGGGCCGTGAGCGTGCGCAGCAACTGCCAATGGTGCGGCACCGAGCGCGCGGCCTCGAACAACCCGAGGGCGGCGAGGTTCTCGGAACGCTCGATCAACGTGACGCCCGCGGCCTCCATGCGCACGCTCCCGATCCCCACCAGCGGCACGCCGGGCCGCCGAGCCGCGAGCGCCTCGGCGAACGCCGCCGCATGGAGGTCGCCGGACACCTCGCCGGCGACGATGAGGACCTCACGCACCGGTCGCCGCCCCGCGTCCGATCGTGTCCATGATCTGCAGGGCAACGGCGAGCACGGCCCGCCCCTCGGCGCCGCTCACCAGGCCCGGCCCCTCGCCGCGAAGCAGGGCCAGCCAGGCCGCGAACTCGAGGCGCAGCGGCTCCCCCTTCGGGGCGTCGAGCGGCACGGTCTCGGTGAAGGCGGCCAGGGGCACGGCGTCCTTCGAGGCCGCGAGCGCCGAGCGATCGACGTCCGTGCGGATCCGGTGAAACGTTCCCGTGCCGTCCGCGAGGTCGAGGGCGATCACTCCGGTCGGCTGGATGATGCGCATCCGGCGCTCGCGCGCGAGCGCGACGCGGCTGGTCGAGAGGGTGGCCACCGCGCCGTTGGCGAACGTGAGCCGCGCGTTCGCCATGTCGATCGTGGCAGCGATGACCGACGTGCCCACCGCGTCCACGCGCGTCACGGGCGACCCGACCATGGCCAGCACGAGGTCCAGGTCATGCACCATGAGGTCGAGGACCACCGACACGTCGGCGCCGCGCGCCGTGAACGGCGCGAACCGCGTGCACTCGATGAACCGCGGCTCCGCGATCAGGGCCCAAGCCGCCCGCACGGCCCGGTTCACCCGCTCCCCGTGCCCCACCTGCACCGTGAGTCCCCGTGCATCGGCCGCCGCCAGGAGCGCGTCGGCCTCGGCCAAGGTCGCGGTGATCGGCTTCTCGACGAACAGGTGCTTGCCGGCGGCGATGGCGGCCATGCCCACCGCGTGGTGGGCGGTGGTGGCGGCGGCCACCGACACGGCATCGGACGCCGC
>JANLSF010000836.1:0-4799 GCA_031362285.1 Gemmatimonadota bacterium
CCCGCGCGAGAAACGCCGTAGTTGGCCGCGCCGCCCCCTGCCGTCCAGACGCCGTCGACGACCGGCACCGGGTCGCCTAGCAGTTCGAGTCCCTCCAGATCGAACCGCACGGCGTGCAGAGTGACGTCCGCCACATACAACAGATGCCCGCCCTGGACGTACTCGGCCTGGCTTCCGCGTATCAAGGTCTTGTGCTTCCCTGTTTTCAGATCGAGTACGGCTACCCGCGCGGTCGCCGCCGCGTTTCGCGCCGTGATGGTGAACAGCACACCGCGGCCGCCCGGCAGCACCGACGGGTACCAATGGTACGTCTCGCCCTTCGCAGGGTCCGGTGTCGTCAACACTGCCGGTTCGCCGCCGCCCGCCGATACCCGGAGCAGGCCCCTGGTCGTGTCAGTGGTGGCGAACACAATACTGTTGTCATCGCCCCAGCTCGCCCCGCGCGTTATGGCGCTCTGGCAAATCGTGATGGCCGCTCCGCCCGCGATTGACACCTTCTTAAGGGTGAGGCCGTCGAAGAACCCAATCCATTGGCTGTCCGGAGAGAAAAACGGCTGGCGCGCGTTGGTGATGCTCGGCAACGGACGAGCTTCGAGGCGATCGATCGCGCGCACGACCAACTGCGCGACGCCGCTGCGGTAGACGACGTACCGGCCGTCAGGTGAGATAGCGATGTCGCGGTCGGCGCTTCGGGAAATGGATTGTTCCGGTGGCGGCACAATCTCGAAGCGCGATGCCAGCAGCGGATCCGGTGGCACGGGCCCCGTCAGTGCCCAGGTGACGAGCGCGGTGATCAGGATGCCGCCGGCCAGCGCCGCGATTGCCGCCGGTGCGACCTTGCGGCGCGTTGCCGCCGCCGCTGCCCGTGCCGCCGGGGCTTCCTCTGATGTGCCGGCGATCAATTCTTCGATCTGGATTCGCGCGTCGCCGATCGCCTGCAGCCGTTGCTTTGGGCCTTTCTTCAGACACCGGGCGAGCAACGGCCTCACAGCGGTTGCGCCGGTCGGGAGCGCCTGCCAATCGGGTTCCTTCGTGATGACAAACGCGAGGGTGGCCGAGATATCCTCCGCGTCGAAGGCGCGCCGCCCCGTCAGCATCTCGAACAGCACGCACCCGAACGCCCAGATGTCTGCGCGATTGTCGACCACCTTCCCTCGCGCCTGTTCAGGCGCCATGTAGGCGGCGGTGCCGAGGATGACGCCGTTCTTCGTGGCGTGCATCGAGAGCGTGGGCGAATTCGCGGCATCGGCGTTCGAGCCGCCGACCGGCTCCAGCGCCTTCGCAATGCCGAAATCAAGCACTTTGACGATCCCATCGTCCCTGACCTTGATGTTGGCCGGTTTCAAATCGCGATGAATGATGCCTTGCCCGTGAGCGCCTTCCAGGGCCTCGGCGATCTGCTTGGCGATGGGCAGCGCCTCGTCCAGAGGAATTGCGCCGGAACGAATGCGATCCGCGAGCGTTGGGCCTTCGACCAGCTCCATGACCAACGCCCGGATACCATCCGCATCCTCGACTCCGTGAATCTGCGCGATGTTGGGATGGTTGAGCGAGGCGAGCATTTGCGCTTCGCGACTGAAGCGCGCGAGACGATGGGCGTCGTCGGCCATGGCCGCGGGCAGGACCTTGATCGCGACGTCGCGATTCAGTTTCGTATCGCGCGCACGATACACTTCGCCCATGCCGCCGGCGCCCAGAGGGGCGACGATTTCATACGGGCCGAGACGAGAGCCGGCAGTGAGGGTCATCGTTCGCTGCTCTGGTGTGAGCTGATTCTAGTTCAACCTAGATCACCAGATCACCAGATCAGATCACCAGATCACCACATCACGAGATCAACAAATGTGTGGCGGCTAACCGTGGCGCGTCCGCAGCGTCAGGACCGCCACATCCGGCGGGCAGTTGATGCGGATGGGCACATAGACCGTTCCCACTCCGCGACTGACGAACAGGGACGTATTCTCGCGTTCCGCGAAACCGGCAAGCACGGGGAACTTGCGTCCGGCGATGGCCCCAACTCCAGGGACGATGACCTGGCCGCCGTGGGTATGTCCCGACAACACCAGTTGCACGTCGAGCGACGCGGCTTCGAGCAGCCTCCGCGGATCGTGCGCGAGCAGGATGGTGGTGCCGCCCGTACCCTTGAGCACCTTCGCGACGTCACCGCCGGCCCTGGTCCAGAAGCGAATTCCCGCCAGGTCGACGCGCTCGCCGCAGATGATCAACGCCGTGCGTTGATCCTTCAGCACGGCAAAGCCCCGTGCCGTTAACGCGGCCGGCATCTCGCGATCGTCGTCGTGATTACCAAGCACGGCAAACGACCCTTGCGGCGCGTGGGCGAGCGGCGCCAGCAGTTCCGCCACGGGACCAACATAGTTGTGGTCCTGAAAGCTGACGTAGTCGCCTCCGAGCACGATGAGGTCAGGCGACGCCTCTTGCAGCAGCGCCACCGCGCGGACCACATCGTCCGCAGGCACGGTGGCGCTGTGATGCACGTCGGTGATCATGCCGATGCGGAGCCCGTCCAGCGCCGGGGGCAAACCCCTAACCGTGACATCCCGGACGAGTCGGGTGATCTTGTGGCGTCCGTACGCGGAGCCGTATGCACCGAGTCCGGCGAGGGCGCCGACCGAGGTGGCGGCGAGCGATTGGAGGAGGACGCGGCGCGTCACGGCCACGGCGGAAGTATACCCCCGGCCCTGAGCGAGGCCGACCGCCCGCGAGGGCCGTTGGCCGAGTCGAAGGGTATAGTTGTCGTCGATGACATTGTTCGAAGAGTTCGAATGGCGCGGCATGTTGTACGACGCCACGGATGGCGCGCGCGAAACGCTTGCGCGGGAGCCGGTGACGGCCTACATCGGATTCGACCCGACCGCGTCGAGCCTCCACGTCGGATCGCTCCTGCCGATCATGGCGCTGGCGCGTCTGCAGCGGCTCGGCCATTCGCCGATTGCCCTCGTGGGCGGCGGCACCGGGATGATCGGAGACCCCAGCGGCAAGAGCCAGGAGCGGACGCTGCTGTCGATCGAGGACATCGACGCCAACGCGCGCGGAATGAAGGCGCAGCTCGAGCGGTTTCTCGACTTTGGCGCCGCGAAGAACGCCGCACGGATGATGAACAACGCCGATTGGCTGCGCTCGGTCGGGTTGCTGGAATTCCTCCGTGACACCGGCAAGCACTTCACCGTGAACTACATGATGGCGAAGGAATCGGTGAAGCGGCGCCTTGGTGGCGACGAGGGAATTTCGTTCACTGAGTTCAGCTACTTGCTGCTGCAGTCGTACGACTACCTCGTGCTCCACGATCGCGCGGGGTGTACGCTGCAAATGGGTGGCAGCGACCAGTGGGGGAACATCGTTGCCGGCTGCGATCTAGTCAGAAAAGTGCGTGGCGCCAAGGCGCACGGGCTCGTGATGCCTCTGGTGACCACCTCGGCCGGCTCGAAGTTCGGCAAGACCGAAGCGGGCACGGTGTGGCTCGCGCCGGAACTCACGTCGGAGTATCGCTTCTATCAGTTCTGGTTGAACACCGACGATCGCGATGCCGTGAAGTACTTGAAGTTCTTCACCTGGCTCGATCGTCCGGCGATCGAGGCGCTCGAGCGCGCGGTGCGGGAGAATCCCGCTGCACGCGAAGCGCAGCGAGCGCTGGCGCGTGAAGTGACGTCGATGGTGCACGGTGCGGAGGGGCTCGCGCGCGCGGAGAAAGAGACGGCCGCGAAATTCGGCGGCGGCGGCGACGACGACATCCCGGCGATCGAGCTGGCGGCATCGAGCTTTGTGGACGGCATGCCGCACACCGATTTCATGGTGGCCACGTCCCTTGCGCAGTCGAAGGGTGAGGCCGTGCGCACTATCAAGCAGGGCGGTTTCTATCTCAACGACACGCGCGTGACGGACGAACGCGGGAAGGTCACGATGGCGGACGTGGTGGAGGGAAAGATCAAGGCGCGGAAGGGCCAGCGTGAACGCCGGCTGGTGAAGTTGACAGGAGTTTGAACGAGCTAGTAGTATCAGCGGATGCTTTACGCGACGCCTTCGGTCTAGGGCGTCGTGGCTGCCTGAAAGTCGCCCTACGCAATGCGAATTAGGGGTTGACACGAGAGGAATGGCCGTCGTAAGCTCGTAAGGTTCCCCTAAAGGGTGCCGGGCACTATCCTGAAGTTGTGGATATTGCGTCGGCGGGGAACGCTGGAACTCCTTGATTTTATGAGGGTTTCGGGCGCCTTGGTTCTTTGAAAACTAGATAGAGCGTGCACACAACTCTCGATGAGGCCGCGAGGCCGAGTCGGGAAAACCAGCCCGTCTTGAGTGTCAGCAGGTTCGCACCAGTTCGTCGAAGCGCCGCAAGGTGTGGAGGCGGATGACGGGCGAGCCAAACACGATAGACAGAAACAACGCAGAATAAGAGAAGAGCAGGCAATCAAAAGGCTCTCTCAAGCGAAATTAAACTTGAGAGTTTGATCCTGGCTCAGAATCAACGCTGGCGGCGTGCCTAACACATGCAAGTCGAACGCGAAAGGGGCTTCGGCTCTGAGTAGAGTGGCGAACGGGTGAGTAACACGTGGGTGATCTACCTTCGAGTGGGGGATAACGTTCCGAAAGGGACGCTAATACCGCATGACGTTCTGGGTTTGAAGACCTGGAAACCAAAGCCGGGGACCGCAAGGCCTGGCGCTGGAAGAGGAGCCCGCGTCCGATTAGCTAGTTGGCGGGGTAACGGCCCACCAAGGCGACGATCGGTAGCCGGCCTGAGAGGGCGGACGGCCACACTGGGACTGAGACACGGCCCAGACTCC
>JANLSF010000857.1:0-4710 GCA_031362285.1 Gemmatimonadota bacterium
GCCGCGCGACATGCGCCGCACCGTATGGCGCGAAGGAACGCGCATCTCCCCCTGGCTCTACGCGCTGGGCGTCGCCCGCTTCGCGGTGCAGCACGTGAGCGACTACGACGACAAGCCCATCGAAACGTGGGTCTTCGCGCAGGACAGCGTGGCCGGTTTCCACGACTTCGCCATCCCCTCGCGCGACGCCCTCGCCTTCTACAGCGAGAAGATCGGGCCGTACCAGTACGAGAAGCTCGCCAACGTCCAGTCCAACTCGGTGGCCGGCGGCATGGAAGCCGCCTCTGCCATCTTCTACTCGTCCGGCTCGGTGCAGGGCACGCGCCCCGTGCGCTGGCGCAACGTGGTCATCCACGAGATCGCCCACCAATGGTTCGGCAATGCCATCACCGAGAGCGACTGGAACGACGTCTGGCTGAGCGAGGGATTCGCCACCTACTTCACTCTGCTCTTCATCGAGCACGCCTACGGCAAGGCGGCCTTCGACGACGGGCTGCGCGAGTCGCGGAAGTCCATCTACGATCTGGACACCAAGCTCCCGAACTACCGCGTGGTTCACGAGAACCTCACCGACATGTCGAAGGTCACCACCCGCCTCACGTACGAAAAGGGGGCGTGGGTGCTGCACATGCTGCGGCAGGAATTGGGGGACGAGCGGTTCTGGGCCGGCATTCGCGACTACTACGCGCGTCACCTGAATGGCACCGCGAGCACCGCCGACTTCCGCCGAGCCATGGAGAAGGCGTCGGGGCGTAACCTCACGTCGTTCTTCCAGCAGTGGCTCTACCGCGGCGGCCTGCCGCGCGTGGAAGGCACGTGGGTCTACGACGCCACGAAGCAGCAGGTGGTGGTGGAGCTGAAACAGGTGCAGCCCGGCGAGCCGTTCCGGCTGCCGGTGGAGATCAGCGTGGACCTGCCGGCCGCGCGCATGACGCCGACGAAGGTCCAGTTCACGTCGCGCACGCAGCGGTTCACGATCAGCGTGGACCAGGCGCCGATGCATGTCTACCTCGACCCGGACCTGCGCGTGCTGATGGACGCGAAGTTGACGCCCACCACGAGCCTCGACGCTCAGGCCAGCACCGGTGCGCCGTTCCCGCGCCCCGTCGGCACGCACCCGGTCGCCATCGAACGCGGCGTCATGGTGCCCATGCGCGATGGCACGCGCCTCGCTACCGACATCTACCGGCCGAGTGACATGAGCGGGGCGCGACCCACCATCCTCGTGCGCACGCCGTACAACAAGGGCGCCAATCCCAAGGGCGACGGCAGCGCCAACTTCTTCGCCTCGCACGGCTTCACCGTGGCCGTGCAGGACGTGCGCGGCAAGTTCGCCTCCGAGGGCACCTTTCGCGTGTACGAGGGCGACACCACCGACTGGTCGGACATGTTCGACTGGATCGGCCGACAGCCCTGGTCGTCGGGCAAGGTCGGCACGTACGGCTGCTCCTACCTCGGCGAAGGCCAGATCATCGCGGCACGGCAGCGCCATCCGCGTCATGTCGCCGCCATTCCGCAGGCCGCGGGCGGCAACCTCGGGCGCGTGGGGCCTCGGCGCCAGTTCTGGGGCTCCGTCGAGGGCGGCACCTTTTCCATCTCGATCAACTTCGGCTGGATGCCGGTCTACGCCTCGCTCGACAAGGGGGCGCGTCCCATGCCGAAAGTGGACCTCGCGTCGTACTTCATGACGCTCCCCGTCATCGACATGGCCGACCGCGCCGGCTCCCCGTCGTGGGACTGGCGCAACTTTCTCGAGCGCTCGCCGGATGATCCGTGGTGGGACGCGCGGGGCTACCTCACCGATCGCGACAGCGTGAGCGTCGCCGCGCTGCACGTGTCGTCGTGGTTCGACATGGCCGACGAGGCGCTCGAGGAGGCGGCCATCTTCAAGCGGAACGGCACCACCGAGCGTGCCCGCACCGGCCAGTACGCGATCATCTCGCCGAGCGTGCACTGCGCCTCGGAGTACCTGGGCGCCGCGGCCACGTCGGGCGAGCTCGCGGTCGGGGATGCGCGACTCCGCTACTGGGAGACCTACCTCGCCTGGTTCGACCGCTGGCTCAACGACAATGTGCACGCCATCGACTCGCTCCCGCGCTTCCAGTACTACACGATCGGGCGGAACGCCTGGCGCTCGTCGGATCGGTGGCCGCTGCCGAACATGCGTGAGACGGCTTTCTATCTCGACAGCGACGGCGGGGCCAACGGCGCCGGCGGCAACGGTCGCTTGAGGCTCACGCCGCCCGCGCGCGCCGCGTCCGACACCTTCACCTACGATCCCGCGAAGCCCGTGCCCTCGCGCGGCGGTTCCATCTGCTGCACGGGCAACCCCAAGGACGAGCCGGGTTCGTACAACCAGGCCGACATCGAGCAGCGCCCCGACGTTCTCGTCTACACCGGCGACGTGCTCCGCGCGGGGCTCGAGCTCACCGGCGCCATGCGCTCCGTCATCAGCCTGAGCTCCGACGCCCGCGACACCGACGTCACGGTCAAGCTGATCGACCTCTTCCCCGACGGGCGCGCCATGAACATCGAGGAGGGGATCACGCGCGTGCGCTATCGCGACGGCTACGACCGCGTGCGCCTCATGACGCCGGGCACCGTGTACGACGTCCCCGTGCACCTGCACGCGACGTCATGGTACCTCCCCCGGGGCCACCGGCTGCGCGTCGAGGTGTCGAGCTCCAACTTCCCGCGCTTCGACCGCAACCTGAACAGCGGTGGGAAGAACTACGACGAGACCACGTGGAAGGTGGCGCACAACACGGTGCACCACTCCAGGGTCCACGCGTCGCGCCTTATCCTGCCGGTGGTGCGGTAGGGCGCGACGCGGTCGCGCCCGGCGCGGCTACCCGATCATTCGCGCCACGATCACCGTCACGTTGTCGCTCCCGCCGCCGTCGAGCGCTTCCTGCACCAGCGTGCGCGTCATCATCTCGGCGGTCCACGGCTGCCCGAGGATGCTCGTGATCCGGTTGTCGCTCACGTGCTTGGTCAGCCCGTCGGAGCAGAGCATCAGCACGTCGCCCACCGTGAAGTCCACGAGTCCCACGCTCGGCATCATGTCCTCGGCGCCGAGCGCGCTGTAGAGCGTCTGCGAAAGACTCGAGCGAGCCGCCTGCTCCTCGGTCATCGCGCCGGCGTCCACCATCGCCTCGCCCATCGTCTGGTCGCGCGTGAGGGGCCTGAGCCAGCCGTCGTGGAGGTACATCGCGCGGCTGTCTCCCACGTGCACGATGTAGGCGCGCGGCCACACGAGGGTGATCATCGTGAGCGTGGTGGCCGGCGGGCGGCTCGTGCGTCCATGCGCCTCGCGCACCTGCTGGTGCGCCTCGTGCACGCCGAGCTCGAGCTGCTCGAGGAACTCGTGCTCCTGGTCCACGTTCAGGTTGTTGAACACCGAGGCCGCCTTGCCCAGGTAACCCACCAGGGTGGTCACCGCCGTGCGGCTGGCGAGCTGGCCTCCCGATGTGCCGCCCACGCCATCGGCCACGGCCAGCAGTTGCGCCTCGACGCCGCGCAGTCCCTCGAACACCGACGCATCCTCGAGGTTCGACTGCCGGAGCGCGATCTCCTTCTTGAGCGTGGCGATCACGAAGTGGTCCTCGTTGGTCGTCCGCTTCTTCCCCACGTCGGAGAGGCCGAAGACATCCACGCCGCCGGCGAACATCGACGTCATGCGCCCGCCTTGGGCGCCGTCATCGCCCGCGCGATGTACTGGAACATCTCCTCCACCCCTTCGCCCGACTTGGCGCTCGTGCGGAACAATCCGCCGACGGCGGCCAGACCCTGCTCGTCGGTCGCTGTCAGCGTCCACTGGTCCGTGAGATCCACCTTGTTGAGGGCGATGACCGACGGCACGGCGCCGGCGGCGCCGTAGGTGATCCGTCGCAGGTCGCCCAACTGGTCCACCGTCGTCTTCCGGGTGCCGTCGGCCACGTAGATCGCGCCGTGCGCTCCCTTGAGGTAGCTCGCCCCCACGTCCTGTTGCGGGTCGCGGCCGGCGAGGTCCCACAGCACCAGCGTGATCTCCACCCCGTCCACGTTGACCACCTTCCGGTCGATCTTCACTCCCACCGTCGAGTGGTACTTGTCGGTGAACTTGGTGTGCACGAACCGCTGCACGAGGCTGGTCTTGCCCGTGCCGAACACCCCCACCATGCAGACCTTCTTCTGGATCATTGCGGTCGGGCTCCGGACGGGGCGTCGAGCGTGAGGCGGACGCCAAACGATACGCTCCGGTTCACCCGGGCGCGAGCCACCGAATCGCTCGCCGTGAGTGGTTCGCCGGTCCCGACCCCCTTGGGGTCGAACGCCACGGCCGGCGCCCCTTTCCCGTTTCCGAGCGCCGAGATCAGGGCGCGACGCACGGCCTCGGCGCGCTCCCGGCTGAGCGTCGCATTGGTGGACTCGGTGCCAGTCGCGTCGGCGCGCCCCGTCAGCGCCACCGACGCGGTCACCCCCAACGGTCCCATGGCGTCGCTCAGGCGTCGCACCTGTCGCGCAGTTGATCGCACGGCGTCCATGGCTGCGCGGTCGAGCTCGTTCGACCCCGGCGCGAACAGCACGCGCCCCTGCACGAGCGAGTCGACCACCGGCGCGAGTGTCGCAGGTATAGTCGGCGTCGCCAAGCGCACGTCGAGGGTGCTCACCCCCGCCGGCCAGGACGTGCGACGCGCGGTGTGCGCGAGCCAACTCGCATCCACCGTG
>JANLSF010000872.1:0-2373 GCA_031362285.1 Gemmatimonadota bacterium
TGCCGATCCACCTGGCGCACGGTCTGACGCGCGCGCTGGCGGATCGCCGCAACGACAAGACGCTCAAGTGGCTCCGGCCGGATGGCAAGGCGCAGGTGACGGTGCTCTACGAAGACGGGCATCCCGTGGCCGTGGACACCGTGGTCGTCAGCACCCAGCACGCCGATGGCGTGAGCAACGCGACGATTCGCAAGGCGGTCATCAAGGACATCGTGGAAGCGACGATCCCGAAGGCGCTGCTCGGCAAGCACGTGAAGTACCACATCAACCCGACTGGGCGCTTCGTCGTGGGCGGCCCGCAGGGTGACTGCGGTCTCACGGGGCGCAAGATCATCGTCGACACGTACGGTGGCATGGGTCGGCACGGCGGCGGCGCGTTCAGCGGCAAGGACCCGTCCAAGGTCGACCGCTCCGCGTGCTACGCCGCGCGCTGGGTGGCGAAGAACATCGTCGCCGCCGGGCTCGCCAAGCGGTGTGAGGTGCAGGTCGCCTACGCCATCGGCGTGGCCGAGCCGGTCTCGATCATGGTCGACACGTTCGGCACGAGCGCCGCGCCCGAGGCGAGCATCCTCGCCGCGGTGCGCCAGGTGTTCGACCTCACGCCGCGCGGGATCATCCACGCGCTCGACCTGCTCAAGCCGATCTACAGCGAGACCTCCGCGTACGGGCACTTCGGGCGCACCCCGGTGAAGACCGGCACGGGGAAGCACGCGAAGACCACGTTCACGTGGGAGCGGACCGACCGCGCCGCCGCGCTCAAGCGCCTGGCGCTGGCGTAGGCCGCCCGCGGTCGCGGCGGCCCTTCCCATGGTCGAGATGGCCGTCGCGCGCCTCGGCATCGACAGCTCGACGAACTCCTATGTCGTCGTGCTGCGCGAGAAGGGCGGGCCGCGCGTGCTGCCCATCTGGATCGGGCAGCCGGAGGCCGAAGCGATCGCCTCGCACCTCAACGGCGTGAAGCGCGAGCGGCCGATGACGCACGACCTCTGCCGCCACCTGATCGTCGGGCTCGGCGGCATCCTGCGCCGCGTGAACATCACGCGCGTCGAGGACAACACCTACTTCGCCGAGATGCAGTTGCAGCGGGACGAGGCCCTCGTGCAGGTCGATGCGCGTCCCTCCGACTCGATCGCGATCGCGCTGCGCGTCGCGGCGCCGATCTTCGCGCTCGAGTCGTTGCTGGTGCGCCCCGGCGAGGATGATGGCGCGGATGACCCGGATGACCCGGACGACCCGGAGCCGGAGACGTCGGGCCCCGACCTGACCCCGCAGCGTCCGAGCGGCGACATCTCCGCGCAGCAGCTCAAGGAGTACCTCGCGCGGCTTCGGCCAGAGGATTTCGGGAAGTTCAAGCCGTGACGCCGCCGCCAACCGATCGCGCGATGGACGTGGGCGCAGTGCCGCGACGGCTCCTGCCGCTCCTGCTCGCCGTCATGAGCGCGACGAGCGCCGCGGCGGCCCAGGGGGCGCTGGCTCCGGGGGGCCCGCTGCCCGTGGTGCCCGGGTCGGAGAACCCGCACGGTCCCGCAGCCGCCGGGCCGCGCGCCGTGGTCGGTCGCGTGGAGCGCCTCACGCGCGAGGGCCCCACGCCCGTGCCCGGGGTGATGGTCACCCTGCACCGGGTGGGCACCGACGGCGAGGGGCCCGTGGACTCCACGCGCACCGATCGCGCCGGCGGCTACCGCCTGCGCTACCGGGCGTCGGGCAATGCGCGGGCGATCTACTTCGCGGCCACCACGTGGAATGGCATCGCCTACTTCACGGCGCCACTCCGCGCGGCGACGGTCACCGGCAACGCGGCGCGCCTCACCGTCTACGACACCACGAGCCGCGGCGTGCCGGTGGTGGTGCGCGGTCGCCACATCATCGTCAGCGCCGCCGACTCGTCGCAGAACCGCGCGATCATCGAGGTGTACGAACTCGCCAACGATTCCGTGCGGACGCTCGTGGGTGCCGACTCGGCCACGCCGACGTTGACGCTGCCCGTGCCGAAGACGGCGCTCGCGCTGGCGGTGGGGCAGGGCGACGTGCCGGCCGATGCCGCGTCGTCCGCGCCGGGGATGCTCCGCGTCTTCGCCCCGTTCGCCCCCGGACTGAAGCAGCTGTCCTTCTCGTACACCCTGGCCGACCGCGACTTCCCGGCGCGTTTCTCGCTCGAGCGAGCGGCGGAGGTGCTGGAAGTGCTCGTGGAGGATCCGAGTGCCACGATCAGCGGCGCCGCGCTGCAGAATGCCGGGCCCGTGGCGGCGGACGGACGCACCTTCAAGCGATTCCTCGGACAGAACATCGCGGCGGGGGGCGACCTCACCGTCGCCGTGCCGGGATCCGCCGCGTCGAGCACCAAGGCGTACATCATCGGCATGGTCTTCGCCG
>JANLSF010000212.1:0-3421 GCA_031362285.1 Gemmatimonadota bacterium
CCTCGCCGAGGACCGCCGCAAGCTCGCCGCGTACAAGGCGTCCGATCCCGCCGTGCTGCGCCTCCTGCAGCAGGCCGCGCGGGAGCGCCGTGTCGTCCGCTTGAGTTACCACGGGGGGAGCGCGAGCGCGGCGGCCGAGCGCACGGTGCGCCCGTATGCGGTCATCCTCGCCAAGGGGACGTGGTACTGCCCGGCATGGTGCGAGGTGGCGAACGCGCTCCGCATCTTCCGCCTCGACCGGATCGCGGCCGCCATGCTCGACGGCGCGACCTTCGAGCGCCCCGAGAGCTTCGATCCCCGCGCGCTCGTGCGGGAAGGCCGCGTCTTCCAGCACGACGGCGCGCCCACCATGACCGTGCGCTACTCGCCCCGCATCGCCCGGTGGATCGCCGAGCGCGAGGGGCGCGCCCCCGATGCCGATGGGTCGCTCACCCTCGAGCATCCGCTGGCCGACCCCGAGTGGGGGATTCGCCACGTGCTGCAGTACGGCCCCGACGCGGAGGTGCTCGCGCCGGCCACGATGCGCGCGGCCCTCGCGAAGCGGCTGCGCGCGCTCACGGGCCGCGCACCCAGGGCGGCCCGCGGCTGACGCATTGGGCTGCGGCGGGTGAGATGATGCCGTACAATTCCGCATGGAGTCTCCGCGCGGCGCTCGACGACGCTCGACACCACCGGCCGCACTGGCGCTTGCCCTGTCGCTCGTCGTCGGCGCCTGCCGCTCAGGCCCCGCCGCCCGCGCGCCGTGGCCCGCGCGCGCCTCGCTGAGCGACTCGCTTGGCGTCCTTCTCGCCCGCGCGCGCAGCGACTCGACCTTCCCCGGTGGCATTGCGGTCATCGGCACCCATGACCGGGTGCTCGCCACCGTCTCCGTGGGAACGCTCGACTGGGCGCCGTCGGCCGCCGTCACCGACTCCACCCTCTGGGACATCGCCTCGCTCACCAAGCTGGTGGCGCTCACCACCACCATGGCCACCCTCGTCGACGACGGCCGCCTCACCCTCGACGACACCGTGCGTCGCTGGGTCCCGGAGTGGCGCGTGCCGGGGAGCGAGGGGATCACCGTGCGCGACCTGCTGCTGCACCGCTCCGGCCTTCCCGCATTCAAGCTGTTCTACAAGCAGGCCATGGGTCGTGACACGGTGCGCGCCCTCGTGCTCGCCACCCCGCTCGACACCGTGCCCCGCGCGCGCATGGTCTACAGCGACCTGGGCGCGATCATCCTGGGGCTCGTGGTGGAGCGCGCCACCGGCCAGCCGTTCGATGTCGCGGTGCGTGAACGGGTCTTCACGCCGCTCGGCCTCCCCGATGCGCAGTTCAATCCGCCAGCCACTCTGCTTCCGCGCATCGCTCCCACGGAGCGCGACCCGTGGCGCGGACGCCTCGTGCACGGCGAGGTGCACGACGAGAACGCCTTCGCCCTGGGCGGCGTGTCGTCGCACGCGGGAGTGTTCGCCAGCGCGCGCGACCTCGTGCGTTTCGCACAGGGCTGGCTCGGCGAGGGGCGCCTTGGCGACCGCGTGGTGATCACCGCCGGCACCGTGCGCCAGTTCACGGCCGTGGACGACTCCACCTTCAGCTCGCGCGCCCTCGGCTGGGACACCCCCACCGGGGACAACAGTGCCGGCACGCGCATGACGCGCCCCGCCTTCGGCCACACGGGCTTCACCGGCACCTCGCTCTGGATGGACCCGTCGCGCGACCTGTTCGTGCTGCTCCTCACCAACCGCGTCAACCCGTCGCGCGAACGCACCGGCATTGCCGACGTCCGCATGCGCGTCGCCGATGCGGCCGTCGCGTGGTTCGACGCGACTCGGGTCACTTCTCGAGCGGGTCCTCTTCCCAGTGGTACACGTGCAGCACCCGGTGCACCACCGGCGCCAGCATCAACCCGATAGCCACGATCACCACCAGTCCGGCATACAGGGCATACGTGCCTGCGAACAGCTTCCCCGACTCGGTCGCGATCACCCCGACCTGTCCCATCCCCCCGAGGAGCATGGCGGCGTTGAGGTAGCTGTCCGTCCAGTTGTACCCCTCGGTGAGGTGAAAGCCGACCATCCCCGCCAGCAGCGAGACGCCGATGATCGCGGTGGCCACGGCGGCGTGCTGCAGGAGCCGCAGCACGAATCGGTGCCGCGGCAGTGGTCGCTTGCTCTTGTGTTCGTACATCAGGGGCCTCCCTCGCCACCGGTCTTCGCGCCGCCGCATCCACGCAGGTGGCGGCCGTCGAGTCTGACGCGCACGCGGAACTCGTAGATGGCATCGCTCATGCCGTCACCGCAAGACCCGCGGCCCGCCACGATGGTGAGCGCGTGCGTGCCGCTCCGCGCGCGCCAGATGCGCAGGATGCCTCGCACCACGCCGGCGCGCGCGCCGAAGGCCAGGCCGCTCGGCTGCTCCGGTGACGTCACCAGGATCGAGTCGTTTCGCACGACCACGCCCCAGAACGGTTCCGTGCCGACGGCCTTGAAGATCGTGTCGGCGGGGCGGAGGTGCAGCGTACCGAGGAGCGAATCCGCCAGCGCTCCGGTGAGCACGCGATAGTGCGGCCCGCACGCCCGTTCGTATCGCGGCGTGTGCTCCACGGCGGGAAACTGCTCCTCCCGCTTCCGCTGGGCGAGCGCGATCAGCGCCACCGTATCCATGCGAACGGCGCCACGTGCCGCGCTACGCACCAGCGACTGCCAGTAGCCGATGAAGGTGGTCGGACGCGGCACCTCGGCCGCCGTGGCCACGAACGCCGCGACCACCGGCGCTGGCGTGCCGCCCGCCGCGCGCCACGGTCGCAGGTTGAGCCGCACCATCCGGCCCCCCGGCGCGATCGTGTCGACCAACCGCTCGCCGGCGCGCACGCGGCCCACCTTCGGCCACTCGTCGGCCATCCAGTTGGTGGCCGCGGCCGAGTCCAGTCCGGCGTGCGCCGCCCCCATGCTCGCCTGATGCAGGAGCTTGTACAGGTCCTGCGGAGCCGTGGCCGGGCAGCGCGCGATCTCCGCGCGGACGATGCGCGTCAGCCCCGAGTCGAGCGACGCGTACGGGCCTGCCGGTTCGACCGCGACTGCGCTCGGAGTTCGCCCGGCGCTCGGCGTCTGCGCCCCTGCGGGTGTCGCGAGCAGTGCCAGCCCGAGCGCGGCGGGCGCGGCGCGCACGACCTAGTAGTCCACGGGACGCAAGTACCCCTCGCCGATCGCCGTCGGGCTCACCATCGCGTTCGACGGAAGCCGCCGCTTCCAGTGCGTGCTCCCCAGTCGCTGCTGCACCAGCGCCACCTCGGCCGCATCGAAGCCGCGCGCGACCAGTGCCGCCGGCTCGTAGCCGTGCAACAGCCAGTTGAGGATCACGTCGGCCTTCGCGTACGAGATGCCGAAGTCCCCCTCGTCGGTCTGTCCCTTGATCAGGTCGGCGCTGGCCGGCTTGCTCA
>JANLSF010000216.1:0-1571 GCA_031362285.1 Gemmatimonadota bacterium
TGTCAATATCCCCCGGATACAATGCCTCCACCGGGCCGGTTGACGCACGGGGCAGTCCGAATACTTTGCATTATAAAGTACTTCACCCCGACGCAGGAGTTCGCATGCGCAGCTGGTTCACCCCTTGGGGCTGGGTCTATCGTCCGACCTCCGTCGCCGGCCTGGCCGTCGTCGCGTTGACCGTCGCCTTCTGCGTCCAGGTCTTCGTGGCGGTCGATCGGAACTCGCACTCGGCCTCCGACACGCTCTACGGCATCTTCCCGTTCGTGGTGCCCGCGCTGATGCTCCTCAACTGGGTCGCGTCGAAGTCGAGCGGTCGATCAAGCGCGTGAACACACGGCGCGCCGCCCCCCGCAGACGGGAGGGCGGCGCGCGGCGGGCCGGATGGGGCGTTGGCTATGGTCGCGGGGACCCGAGGTCGAAGATCCACTTCCAGGTGCCGTCCGCTTCGAGGCGCCACACCGTGAAGTACTTGCTCTTGCTGAGCCCCTCGTCGCTGGTCGCCAGCTTGTTGGTGGCCTCGCCGACGGTGAACGCGAGGCCTCCTGCGGCGTATCCGGCCGACCGCGTCGGCGCCCAGAGCAAGACCCGACCGGACGGCCGCGGACCAAAGGCTGCGCGCACCATCGCCACGCCGCGGAGTGAATCGGTGGCGCCGGGAAAGAGACCGTCCGCCGCGACATACGCGGCAAAGGCCTCGGCCGGGCCGGCCACGGTGCCGCCCTGCGCGGCGAACGCGGCGTCGGCGTCCTGGGCCGCCGCCAGCGCGTCACGTGCGCTGGAACGCGTAGCCGAGCGTGGCATGGGTCCGCCGTCATACCCGGCCGCGGGAAGCGGCGCTCCCGGTGGCGCGTCGTCGCGCTGTAGTCCCACCACCTGCGCCCTCCCGTTCGGCCCTCGGCGCCAGCACATGAGGTACTGGCCACCGCGCTCCCGGTGGGCCGTGTCGGACGCGCTGACGAACGTGGCGCGACCGGTCGTGCAGCCGAAGGCCGGGTCGCTCGAGGCGACGGCCGCCAGCACGTGCCACCCGTGCCGCGCGCCACCGCCATACCGGGCGAGATACGGTTGGTCGGCGTCGTGACCGCGCAGGATCGGCGAGCCGGGGATGAGCACGGCCGCGTCGGCCGAGAGCGCGTCGATCAGCGCCCCAGCCCCGCGCGCGGCCACGTCGGCGGCGAGTGCCCGATCCGCAGCGAGAAGCCACGCCTTCGTCGAGGTCGTGTCGGCGCGCTGGGCGCTCACGGGTGTGGCGGCGACGTGCGCGGCCGCCAGCAGGGCCATCACCGCTGTCGCGCGTGCGTGCAACATGCTCATGAGCGTCGTGCTCCCGGTGCGGGGTTCGAGCCGACGCACGATGCGGCGGCCGCAGGGAGTACCTCCGCAACGGTTGGGGAGTTTCATCGCGCCTGAACCGAGACCAGGATGCCGACAAGCGCCGCCAGCGCGATGCTGTGCCAGAAGACGTAGCGCAGGATGCTGCCCTCGTGTCCGCTCCACCCGGTGGCCGTGCTGGCCACCACGATGCTCTGGGCGTCTATCATTTTGCCCATGACGCCGCCGGTGCTGTT
>JANLSF010000002.1:0-3131 GCA_031362285.1 Gemmatimonadota bacterium
GCCCTTGTAGATCTCGATCCCTTCGACGTCGCCCGGTTGCACGAGATCGTCGATCGACATGCCGTTGAGCGGGATGTTGCTGCCGTCGATGAAGAAACGCACCGGGCAGTTCTGCGACCCCAGCGCGCCGCGCAGGACCCATTGGGTCTGCCCGCGGCGGTCGCGCAGGGCATAGAACCCGGGCGTCGTGCGGAAGACATCCGAGGTGTTGAACGGCTTGAGGAGCAACATGTCTTCGCGCGTGAAGAAGGTGCCGCCCGGGTAGTTGAGGCGGCGACCGTAGAACCCACCCTGGAAGACCGAGCGAAAGGGGGTCGGCGTGGTGAACACGTACGCCGGCGGCAGGGGGTAGGCCACGCGCGCCACTTCGCTCAGCGTCAGGTCGAGTGCCTTGGTCTCCCCTTCGCGCACGTGCACGGTGACGGTGTGCGGGTTGTAGCCGATGCGGCGGGCCGACAGCAGGAGCGGCCCGGGCGCCACGCCGCCAATGCGCCAGGTGCCCCCCATGCCACTGCGCGTGCGGAGGCTTGTGCCAAGGATCGCGATCTCGGCGTCGATGATGGGGGCGCCCACCGAGTCCTCGACGACCCCAGCCAGCATGGCCACGACGGGCTCCGCCGGGATCTCCTCGACGGGCGCAGCGGGGATGATGGACGGGCCGACCTTCGCCGTCGAGGGAGTCTTCGTCGGTGCCGGTCGCGGACTGGACTTGCGACCACTCCCCTGCGCGCCGAGGGCCGTCACGCCAACGCACGCGGCGCAAAGCAGCGTGAGGCAGAGGCCGACAAATGGGCGCGTGTCGCTGGACCGCATGGCGAAACCCGGAAAACTGCCGGAGCGGGGCCGCTCCGGTACCCCGTTAGATGTCATGTCGGGGGTGTTCCGTCAAGCGCCCTTGCCTGCTCCCACTCGATCCGAAAAGGCGATGTCGGACGCTTGGGACGAACGGAGGCCGCGCGGCGTGGCGTAAAATGCACGAAAGGTGGCCAGATCTGCCTCAGTGTCCCCTGTGAGGTACACCGGCGTCCCGATCGCCAGGGTCCGCGTCGAGTAGTCGAGTGAGCCCGGCACCACCGGAACGCCGGCCCCGAGTGCGATGTGGTAGAAGCCGCTCTTCCACGCCGCCGTCTTCCGGCGCGTCCCTTCCGGCGACATCACCAGTACCATCCGGTCGGCCAGCCGGAACTGCTCGATCGCCTGATCGACCATGTTGAGCCGGGCGCCGCGCTCCACCGGAATGCCTCCCAGCGCGCGCCAGATCGGCCCGATCGGCCAGAAGAAGAGCGTGTGCTTCCCGATCCAGCGCGGGCTGAAGCGCAGCGCTGCCTGGGCCCACAGGAACAGGATGAAATCCCAGTTCGACGTGTGCGGCGCGCCGATGAGCACGAATTTCGGGATGTCGGGAAGGCGACCGACCGTCTTCCAGCCCGCAACCCGACCGAGGAATCGTACGCAGCTTCCGATCACTCGCGTGGTGCCCGCGGCGGGAGCGGTTGGCCGCTCGTGACCCAGGCCGACCACCAGAGGTCGCGCAGCATCGTGGCGCCGGCGGCGAGCCGACCAGCGACAAACTGCTTGTGGGTCGCAGCGACCGTCGTGGTGTCGAAGCGCTCCATCTTGTCGAGTTCGTAGAGCGGCTGCAGTTGGGCGTAGGTCTGGCGCAGGTACGCCATGGTCGCCGTGCGGACGTTGGCCACGCTGGTCGCGGGTGCGGTCACGAGGGGGGCGACGTCGTCGACGGTGAGGTGCGACTGCACGTACGCCCCCTCGAACCGGTAGTGCGTGCGCCGGTCGGTGGCGTAGCCGTTCGGGTTGTCGCCCACCCAGCCGTTGTGATGGATGGTGGTGTGGTGCGGGTTGGCGCCGTCGCCCACATAATGGCCGAGGATGCCGGCGTCGTTGATGATGCGCGCCTCGAGGCGGCGCTTCCCGGCCTCGCTCGTCTCGGCGCGCCACTGGCGAAAGCCGAGGCGGAGGCGCTGCGTCAACTCGGTGACGCGGAAGGGGAGGAAGCCGACCGCGTGGTCCTTGTTCACGGCACGGAGCGCCGTGAGGAAGTCGTACCGGTCCTTCGCCTTGAAGGCGTCGTCCGGGACCCCTTCGAAGTCCACGAAATGATCCCAGCCGCCGCCACTGCCGAGGGCCGGATCCAGCGACGCCTCGCCCTGGTCGCGCCAGCGATCAGGTTCGTAGCTGAGGTACGCGAGGTCGGACGCGGCACTGCGGAAGAATGCGGGCATCTCGCCCGGCAGCGCACGTGCGGCAGCCTCGCCGATGATGCGGTGCCCGGGCTCGCCCCATCGGGTGGACGACGGCGTGGCCGCGACCAGCAGCATCGCGGCGGGGAGGAGCAGGCTGGCGGCGCGAAGGCGCGTCATGGCGAGGACCATCAGGTGGGAAGCTCGAGTGGGTCGTAGCGAAGGACCGGGGGACGGCGTGGCACGTCACGCTCGGCCATGGCCGCGAGTCGCAGGAGCATATCCTCTCTCCACGCGTGACCGAAGGCCTGCATCGCGATCGGCAGGCCGTTCGCGAGCGTGCCCACGGGAAAGGTGATCGCCGGATGTCCGGTGAAGTTGAGGAGGTACGCGAACCGCATGATCTCCGTGGAGGAGGTCACGTCGCTCACGCCCTTGGCGCTGTCGGCGGACATGGCCGGCGCCGTGAGTCCCGTGGCGGGGGTGACGATCACGTCGCACTGCGCCAGCGCCGCCTCCACGTGGCGGATGGCGCGCGTGCGCACGCGCTGCGCCATCACGTAGTCGGCCGCGGTGAACTGCCGTGCGAGGGCGAGCACCACGCGCGTCTCGGGCCCGAACATGGCGCGGTGGCTCCCCACCTGCCGCTCCATGCTGGCGAGCACCTCGCCGGTGATGGTGACCAGATGGGCCATGCGCGCGAGTTCGAGTTCCGGCACCTCGACGTCGACGACCGTGGCGCCCCGCTTCACGAAGTTGGCGAGCTGCGCGTCGCACGCCGCCACGATGTCGGCCGAGGCATGCCGGAACCATGGCCGGTAGACGCCGAGGGTCATGCCCACGAGGTCGTCGCGCTCGAGGTCGTCGAAGCGGAGGGGCGGCGCGGCCTGCGAGGCGGGATCATGCGCGTCGGCGCCGGCCATGGCGGCAAAC
>JANLSF010000008.1:0-1610 GCA_031362285.1 Gemmatimonadota bacterium
GATCCGTTCTCGCCTCGCGGCGTCTCGCCGTCAGCAGTTGCACGCTCGTCGCCGCCGCGTGCGAGCCCGCCACGCTCCTGGATCACGGCCGGCCGAGCTACAACGGCGACCTCGCCGGCGACTGCGAGCGACGTCACGCTGCCGGACGTGGTGATGGCGAAGACGCAAAGAGGGGGGTGGGCGCCCGCCGCTACTCGGGCGCCTTCCCCTTGAGCTTCGCCTGCACCTCGGCCCCCCAATTATTGACCAGCACCAGCTTGTCCATTGGAGGCGCACCTGCGGACCCCGTCGGCATGATCGGCCGCATGAAGGCGAACCGCTGGTCGCCCGGCGCCACGTCGTACGACCGCGCCCCTTGGCGGGGGATCGTGTAGAGATCACGCCCCTCGAACAGCACGCGCTGCGCGCCCAGCGTGAACGTCGCCGCCGGCACCACCACGGCGGCCACCAGCGCACCGTTGCCATTCCGGAAGAACAGCTCGCGCCCGCTGTGCGCCCAGCGCGGCTCGGAGCCGCCGGCCTGCGAGACCTGCACCCGCTGCGCGTTCACGTTCGGGAACGGACGCACATACACCTCGTATCGCCCCGACTCGTTCGAGGCGTAGGCCAGCCAACGACCATCCGGCGACAGCGCGGGGAAGATTTGGGCGAACGACGAATCCGCCGCCAGCGGCGTGACCGCGGTATCTCCCCGACGCGCGAGCACGATCCCACGCGGTCGACCGGGAGCGTTCACATCGAGGATGAACTGTGCGGAGTCGCGCGTCGGTACGACCGTGAGCATCTGGCGACCGTAGACCGGACGCAACAGAGTATCCAGAGCGCCCGTGCCGTCGGCCCGACGCCGAACGAGCGGAGTTCCGCGCTCGTTGACGTTGACACCGGTCCCGAGCACGTAGATCACGGACTGCCCATCCGTCGTCCACGCCGCGCTCCACTGGTCGGCCGAAAAGGTGAGGGGCGTCAGCGTGAATGGCGCCCGGTCCAGTTGTTTGACCTGGATGTCGCCGCTCACATCCTTGCGCCAGGCGCTGAGCGCCATGCGGCGCCCGTCTGGCGAGATCGCAAGACCACCATCCATCGTGCAACATCCACCATCGAGGCGAACCGTCCATCCGGTGTCGATCGGCGTCGTGACACCCGTGCGCGTGACCCACACGGGCTGGTAGCGCTCGGGCCTCGTCGCGGCGCCGCCGGCGATGACGTAGAGCAGCGTCCCGTTGGCGGCAACGATCATGTCGGCGGTGGCGACGGACATGCGCACGCCGTCGAGCACGGGTACGGGGGGATGCTTGAACCGCAACGCGCCGAGGTCGAACGGCGCCGCCAGCACGCTCCCGTCCTTGCGGGCGATGGCCACGGAGCCGTCCGGCAATGGCCAACCAGCG
Source organism: Gemmatimonadota bacterium (assembly GCA_031362285.1). Taxonomy (GTDB): domain Bacteria; phylum Gemmatimonadota; class Gemmatimonadetes; order Gemmatimonadales; family Gemmatimonadaceae; genus JACPPC01. Next base: position 1,389 of record JANLSF010000008.1, read on the forward strand.
ACGACATCGGGGGCCAGAACCGATGTCGTGTTCGACCGGAGATCGATGACGCGGAGCTCGGTCGTTCTGCAGGCAGCACTGCACAACGTGAGCAGGGCCGCCCCACCGCCCGCCAGGTGATCAAGGGACTCTCGCTCGCGGACGCGCGACGAGTGCTGGTGAACGTGGAACCGGAGGATTCGTCGGGTCGCATCGTCGCTGGCGTCGCCGGACTGCCGGGCG
>JANLSF010000011.1:0-2431 GCA_031362285.1 Gemmatimonadota bacterium
GGCCGACGTGGCCGACGTGCAGGTCGCGGGCAACGACATCAAGAAGTACACGAACTTCAATTTCGCCGGCATCGAGTTCGGCTCCGCGCCGATCGACGCGACGGCGATGACGACGTTCAACTTCGACCTCTGGACGCCCGACGCCACGGCCATGCCTGCGGTCTTCAAGGTCAAGCTCGTGGACTTCGGCGCCAATGGCAGCTTCGGCGGCGGCGACGACGTGGAGCATGAGCTCACCTTCAACGCCACCACGGTGCCCGCCCTGGCCACCGGAAGCTGGGTGCGCTTCGCCATTCCGCTGTCCGCCTTCACGGGGCTCACCACCCGCGCCCACCTGGCGCAGCTGATCCTCGTGAGCGACCCCAAGACAGTGTTCCTCGACAACGTCTACTTCTCGTCGGCCACCGCGCCCACGGCGCCGTTGACGGCCGCGCCGACGCCCACGTACCCGGCCGGCAACGTCATCTCGCTCTACAGCAATGCCTACACGAACGTGACCGTGGACACCTGGTCGGCCATCTGGGACCAGGCCGACGTGGCCGACGTCCTGGTCGCCGGCAACGATGCCAAGAAGTACACGAACCTGATCTTCGCGGGCATCGAGTTCACGGGAAATCCGATCAACGCCACCACGATGACGCACTTCCGCTTCGATGTGTGGACGGCGGATCCGACGGCTGCGCCCGCCTTTTTCAAGGCGAAGCTGGTGGACTTCGGCGGGAACGGTACCTTCGGCGGTGGAGACGACGTGGAGCACGAGCTGACCTTCACGGCCAGCAGCGTGCCGGCGTTGACCACGGGCAGTTGGGTCACCTATGACATTCCGCTCGCACTGTTCTCGGGGCTCGTGACGAAGGGCCATCTCGCGCAGCTCATCTTCGTGAGCGATCCCAAGACGGTGTTCATCGACAACGTCCTGCTGCACAAGTAGGCGCCCGGGGGGACTCGCGGGTGCCCACCGGAGAACTGATGGCACGCTCGTCACGCACGCGGGCCGGGGCCGGAGACCCGGCCTTGCCCCTCCCGACGCTCTCCGATTCCGTCTTGCGATTGCTCTGGGAGGAGCGGCGCATCTCGCGCGCCGAGATCGCCCGTCGCGCCCGACTCTCCCGGTCGACGGTGTCCGACATCGTCGGCGCCCTCCTGCCGACCGGCCTCGTGGCCGAAGCCGGCGTGGGCGCGTCGCTCGGGGGACGGCGGCCGATCGTCCTCGAGTTCCAGGACGACGCCTTCGTCATCCTCGGCGTGGACGTGGGCGCGAGCCACATCTCGGTGGTCCTGACCAACCTGCGCGGCAAGGTGCTCGACTGGCACCACCAGACGTTCGCCGTGCGCTCGGACCCGATCGGCACCTGGCGGCTCATCAGCGACCTGTGTGCGGCCAGCCTGGCCAGCGTCGGCCGCAAGCGCGCCCGGTTGCTCGGCATCGGCATGGCGCTGCCCACGCCGGTGGACCCGCGACAGCCGGAGCGACTCTCGCAGCTCTCCCTCCCGCAATGGGGCGGTCGTCTCGACCTCGAGCAGATCCGCCGCCGGTTCAACGTGCCGGTGCTGGTGGACAACGACGCCAACCTCGGCGCGCTGGCGGAGCGGTGGTGGGGCGGCGCGCAGGGCCTCGAGGACTTCGCCTACATCAAGGTGGCCACCGGCATCGGCTCCGGGCACTTCGTGGGCGGCAGGATCTACCGGGGCGCCAGCGGCGTGGCGGGCGAGATCGGGCACATGACCATTGACCAGAATGGGCCCGTGTGCACCTGCGGCAATCGCGGCTGCCTGCAGGCGCACATCGGCACGCGCGAGCTGCTGGCGCGGGTGGCGGCGTTGCGCGTGGAGTATCCGGCCTCGATGCTGGCCGAGCCGCCCACGATCCCGGCGCTCGTGGATGCGGCGCTCGTGGATGACCCGCTCGCGCTGCGCGTCGTCACGGAGATCGCCGAGCACCTCGGCGTTGCCGTGGCCAGCATGCTCAACCTCATGAACCCGTCGGCGGTCATCATCGGTGGCGGGCTTGCCCGCCTCGGCGAACGGCTGTTGCAACCGCTTCGCGAGAGAGTGCGCCGCCGGACGTTCGTGTCTGCCGTGGCGTCGGCCGACATCCGCGCCAGCCAGCTCGGGCCGCAGGACATTGCCATGGGCGCCGCCACCCTCACGCTCGACGCCGCCCTCACCAACCCGCGCCTCTTTCCCACCGTCGGCGCGCGATAGCGCCCCGCCCTCACCGAGCATCACGCCATGCGATCACTCGCCCTCTGCGCGCTCTCCCTGATCTGGCTCAACGGCTGCGATCTGACCACCGAGCCGTCGGGCTGGAACCTCGTGTGGGAAGACCAGTTCGTGGGCGCGGCCGGGGCGGTGCCCAACACCGCGAACTGGGGATACGACGTGGGCACCGGCTGGGGCAATGCCCAGCTGGAGTACGACACGGCGCGGC
>JANLSF010000044.1:0-3720 GCA_031362285.1 Gemmatimonadota bacterium
GCAGGGCGCGCGCGCCGTGGGGTACACGTCGGCGGGAACGTTCGAGTTTCTCCTGGCCGAAGACGGGCAGTTCTACTTCCTCGAGATGAACACCCGCATCCAGGTGGAGCACCCGGTCACCGAGCTCGTGACCGGCCTCGACCTCGTGCAGTGGCAGATCCGCATTGCCGCCGGCGAACCGCTGACCATCAAGGACGCGCTGGTGCCGCGCGGATGGGCCATCGAGTGCCGGATCACCAGCGAAGACCCGTCCAACGGCTTCCTGCCGAGCACGGGGCGCATCGAGCACCTGCACGTGCCGAGCGGACCGGGGGTGCGCTGGGATGGCGGCATCGAGACGGGGAGCGAGGTGGGGCTGTACTACGATCCGATGCTCGCCAAGCTGGTCGTGCACGCCGCCACGCGAGCGCAGGCCATCGCCCGCATGCATCGCGCCCTGCTTGAACTCACCATCGATGGCGTCGAGACCTCGCGGGAGTTCCACCTGCGGGTGATGGAGCATCCCGACTTCCAGAGCGGAGACATCTCCATCCAGTGGCTGGAGGAACACCTGGGCGAACTCGCCACGCCCACCGCGCCGGACGACGCGATCATCGCCGCGGCGATCGCGGCCACGCTCCTCGCCGAACGGGATCGTTCCGCGCGCAGCGGCCCCTCGGTGAGCCAGGCCGGAGCCGACCCCGTGACGTCGGCGGCTCCCGCGCTCGCCGCGGGCGGCGACGCGTGGCGGCGCGCGGCGCGTGCCGAGGGCCTGCGCGCGTGAGCGACGTCGCGACGACGGCGGCCACGCCGCGCGTCACGATCGCCTCGATCGGGTCGGGAGGCGTCGGTGTGGCGCGCCTCGACGGGCGCGTGGTCTTCGTGCCACGGGCGGCGCCCGGTGACGAGGTCGAGGTGACGCTCGATGCCGCCGACGACGACGCGCGCTTCCGCACGGCCCGCGTGCGGCACGTCGTGACGCCGGGCCCGGATCGCGTCGCGCCCGCGTGCCCGCACTATGACGGCGACGACTGCGGCGGCTGCCAGCTGCAGCACCTGAGTTCCGACGCGCAGGCGCAGGCCAAGGCGGGCATCGTCCGCGATGCGTTCGAGCGGATCGCCAAGCGGCCCCTCGCCGCCGTGCCGGAGGTGCGACGCGGGCCATCGGCGTGGCGCTACCGGCGGTCGCTGTCGCTGCACTTCCGCCCGGTCGGGCGCGGGGGGTGGCGGGCGGGACTCAACGTGTATCACGCGCCCGGCACGGTGTTCTCCCTGGTCGATTGCCCGATCACGCGTGAGCCGGTGGTGGCCGCGCTGCACGCGGTCGTGGCGGCGGGGCGCCATCTCCCGACCTGGGACGGATTGCGCATCACGGCCCGCGAAACGGAGGCCGGGATCGCCCTGGTGGTCGAAGGCGCCGAGCGCTGGGCCGAGGAGGACGCCAACGCGCTGCTCGCCGCCGTGCCGGCGCTCTCGGCCATCTGGTGGCACGCCCATCGGGGACGCCGCCGCCTCGTGGCCGACCGGCGGCCGGCGACGGCACCCGGGGCCAGCTTCGCGCAGGTCAACGCCGAGGTGGCGTCGATGCTCCGCGCGCACCTCATCGAGCGGGTGCTGGGGCATGCGCCGCGCACGATCATCGATGCGTATGCCGGGGCGGGGGACACGGCCATTCCGCTCGCGCAGAGCGGCGCCCGCGTGACGGCCATCGAGCTCGACGCCGAGGCGTCGCGGTGGTGCGCGGCCCAGCTGCCGAGCGGCTCGTCGGCCGTCGCGGCCCGCACCGAGGAGGCCCTGCCGCGCGCGCTGCCGGCAGACGTCGTGATCGTGAACCCGCCACGCGACGGACTGGCGGCCAGCGTCACCCGCGCACTCGACGCCGCGGCACTCGGCACGCGGGCGATCTTCTACGTCAGCTGCAACCCCGCCACGCTCGCGCGCGATGCCGCCCGCCTGCCCCGGTGGCGGGTCGCGCACATCCTCGCGTTCGACATGTTTCCGCAGACGGCCCACGTCGAGACCGTCTGCGAGTTTCGCCCGGAGGCGACCCCGTGAAGTATCTCGTGCAGGTTGGCACACGATCCGTCGAAGTGACCCTGGACGGCGACGGGCTGGTCGCGGACGGCCAGCGCGTGCAGGCCCGCACGGCCGACGTGCCCGGGTCGCCGGTGCGGCTCGTCACAATCGGCGATGCCGTGCATCGCGTCGTGGCCCGGCGTGGCGAAGGGCGCGGGCAGTACACGCTGCGCATCGACGGGTGGCGGTTCGACGTCGAGGCGCTCGACGAGCGCAGCCGGGCCATTCGCGACGCCTCCGCCCGGAGCGGCGCCGCGTCGGGGCCAGCGCCGCTCAAGGCGCCCATGCCGGGGCTGGTCGTGCGCGTGCTGGTGCAACCGGGCGACCTGGTGCAGGTCGGCCAGGGGCTCGTGGTCATGGAGGCCATGAAGATGGAGAACGAACTGCGCGCCACGCGCGCGGGCACGGTGGTGAAGGTGCTCGCCACACCTGGATCGGCGGTCGAGAAGGGCAGCCTCCTGATCGAGATGGCGTAGCGGCCGCCACCAACGCGGCTGGTCGCGCTAGCGCGGCGTCGCCAGGGTGGTGGCGATCCGGTCCACGAGGTCGCCGAGGTCGAACGGCTTGGAGAGGACGCGGTCCGGGTGCCACGGCACGTGGTCCGGCGCCTCCCCCGCGCGCGAGGCATGACCGGTCATGCACAGCACGGACGGGCCCCGGGGATGCGAGAGGACGCGCTGGGCCAGTTCGATGCCATCGAGGCGCGGCATCATGATGTCGGTGAGCACGAGATCCACGGCCCACGCGTGTTCGGCGAGCTTCTCCAGCGCGTCGATCCCGTCCCTCGCGGCAAGCGCCCGGTAGCCGCGCCGCTCGAGGAAGCGACAGATCGAGAATCGCAGCGTGTCCTCGTCGTCCACCACGAGAATGGTCCGTGAGACGTGCACGGCGGCCGTTTCGCCCGAGACGAGCGGCACCGGGGGCATCCCCGCCGCGAGGGGGAGGCTCACGCGCATCTCCGTGCCCGCGCGCGGATGCGTGACGACGTCGATGGTGCCCCCGGCCTTGGTGACAATGCCATACACCGTGGCCAGCCCCAGCCCGGTTCCCCGACCGAGGGGCTTCGTGGTGAAGAACGGCTCGAAGGCGCGAACGCGCGTCGCCTCATCCATTCCGACGCCCGAATCGCTCACGACCAGCAACGCCCGTTCCCCCTCGACGAGGCTGCGCAGGCCGAGAGTTCCGCCGTCCGGCATCGCGTCGCGGGCGTTGATGGCGAGGTTGAGGATCACCTGCTCCATCTGGCCCCGGTCCACCCACACGATCGCCTCCCATGCACCGGCGTCGATGTCGATGGTGATCTCGCCGGGAATGAGGCGGCGGAGCATCGGGGCCATCCCCTGCACGACGTCGTCGATGCGCACGGCGCTGGGCGCGGGCACCTCGCCCCGGCTGAACTGGAGCAGCTGCCGGGTGAGCGTGGCGCCCCGCCGCGCCGCGTCCTCGATGTCCGCCGCCTCGGGACCGTCGTGCGCCTCGCGGAGGAGCTGGGCGTTGGCGAGCACGGCGGCGAGGATGTTGTTGAAGTCGTGCGCGATGCCGCCGGCCAGTCGCCCGACGGCCTCCATCTTCTGGGATTGCCGGAGCTGTTCCTCGAGGTTGGCCCGCTCGCTCACGTCGCGCAGGTTGAGCACGATGCCCCGCACCGTGGCGTCGGCCGTGAGG
>JANLSF010000062.1:0-7175 GCA_031362285.1 Gemmatimonadota bacterium
CGATCCGGTCGGCGGCGGTCTCGAGCATCGCCTTGAGCGGGGCCTGCTCCAGCTTGTGGAGCCACGCCAGCACCGTGCCCAGCGCGGACACGCGCAACTGGTCGAACAACGCCAGGATGTCGGCCTGGGGCGGCAGTTGCGGCGTCAGGTCCAGCCCCTGCAGCACCTGCGCCAGGGCTGCCGGCTCGCTCAGGCGGTCGGCCAACCGGCTGATGCGCTCCTTGTGCGAGGGCAGCAAGGCCGGGGCCCGCGCGGCCGCGACGCCGGCCTCCCGGAGCAGGAGGGCCACCGCCTGGAGGTCGCCCACGGTGAGCAGCGTGAGGACGAATTGCTCCAGCAAGTCGCAGACTTCGTTGCGCACCTCGCTCTCCGTCTGCAACTCGAAGGTGTCGAGCAGCATCAGGACCACGGTCTGCCGGTGGTCACGCGTGTACTCGACCGCCACGGCGCGCCGCAGCTCGTCGAGCTCGGTTTCGTCGAGGAAGTAGAGCGAGGCGTCGAAGTCGGCGAGGTTCACCACGCCGCTCTTGCGCTCCTCGGCCGGACCGTCGCCGCCGCCCGTGCCCGTGCCCGTGCTCTCGGCGTCGCCGGCGCCCGCGCCGGCTTCGTGCCGGGCGATGCGACCCTCGGGATCGTCGCTCCACTTCTGCGGCTCCCCCATCTGCTCGTCGAACGCTGGGCCGTCGCCCCCGATGTCCACGTAGCGGAAGCGCAGGTACCCGAAGGCGCCTTCCCACAGCAACGTCAGCAGGTCGTCGTCGTCCGGACCGCCGCGGCGCACGCGCGGCAGGAGCTCGATCAGTCTCGTCCACTCTTCCTTCTCGACGCCCCGACTCAGCGTGAGCGCCCGGACGCCGTCCTTGTACAGGATCCAGGCGAGGGCGTCGCCGCCCTTGCCGTCATCGGTGAAGACGACGTGCGGGCCGTAGCGGATGTTCGTCTCGGCCACCGTCAGCGTCACCTCGTCCTCGGCCTCCCACACCGCCTTGAACGAGCCCTGCACGACATCGACGGCCTTGAGCCAGGTGGGATTGTTGCCCGGATACAGCTGCCGCGCGCGCAGCGCCTTGGCGGTATTGCGCAGCACGTCCTCGAGCGCGGCGGGCGGCACGCGCCCGTCGAAGTCCTCGGCCACGACGGCCAGGGCCGCGGAGGGAGTGCTCACGCGGCGAAGCCCGCCATCGCACTGATCTGCGCCACGTCCTTGTCGCCGCGGCCGCTCACGCAGAGCAGCACCGGCACATCGGCGCGCCACCGGCCCGCACTCGCGGCCAGCCATGCCACGGCATGCGCCGTCTCGAGCGCCGGGATGATTCCCTCGAGGCGCGACAGCGTCCGCACCCCCTCGAGTGCCTCGGCGTCGGTGACGGACACGTACGTGGCGCGCCCCGATGCCTTGAGCCACGCATGCTCGGGTCCCACCCCCGGATAGTCGAGTCCGGCCGATACCGAATGCGCCGGGTGCACCTGCCCGTGGCGATCCTGCAGGAGGAGCGAGAGGGCGCCATGCAGCACGCCCGGCGTCCCGACGGCGAGGGTCGCGCTGTGCCGGCCCGACGCGAGCCCCTCGCCCGCCGCCTCGACGCCGACCAGTTCGACCTCGAGGTCGTCCACGAACGGGTGGAAGATCCCCATGGCGTTGGAGCCGCCCCCCACGCACGCGACGACGGTCGCCGGCAGCCGCCCCGTCAGGGCCAGCACCTGGGCGCGCGCCTCGTCCCCGATCACGCGCTGGAACTCGCGCACCATTCGCGGATACGGTGCGGGCCCGACCACGGAGCCGATGATGTAGTGCGTGCCGTCGACATTCGTGACCCAGTCGCGGATCGCCTCGGTGGTCGCGTCCTTGAGCGTGCGCGTGCCGCTCGTGACCGGCACCACCGTGGCGCCGAGGAGCTGCATCCGGAAGACGTTCAGCGACTGGCGCCGCATGTCCTCCTCGCCCATGTAGACCACGCACTCGAGGCCGAACCGGGCGCAGATCGTGGCGGTCGCCACGCCGTGCTGTCCGGCGCCCGTCTCGGCGATGATGCGTCGCTTGCCCATGCGCCGCGCCAGCAGGGCTTGCGCGATGGTGTTGTTGATCTTGTGCGCGCCCGTGTGGTTCAGGTCCTCCCGCTTCAGCAGGACGGTCGCCCCGACGATCGCCGAGAACCGAGGCGCGGTGGTCAGCGCGCTCGGACGTCCGACGTAGTCGCGCAGCAAGCCATCGAGTTCGGCGCGGTACGACGGGTCGGCGATGGCCTCGGCGAAGGCGGCCTCGAGTTCGTCGAGTGCCGGGACGAGCGTCTCCGGTACGTAGCGGCCCCCGAAGGGCCCGAATCGGCCCGACAGATCAACCGGCAGCAACGCGGGGGCGAGCGCAGTCATTCGGCGGGAGGCGGGCTCAAGTTGGCAACAGCGCGGGCGAACGCTCGCATACGATCCGGCGACTTCAGGCCGGGCGCATCTTCGACTCCGGACGAGACATCGACCACGTCGGGGGCGAGGGCGCGCACGGCATCCGGAATATTGTCGGAATGCAGCCCGCCAGCCAGCACAAGCCGCCCGAATGTCCGGACGCCGCCGAGCAGGCCGGCGTGCGCCGACCAGTCGAACGACTCACCCGACCCGCCCAGCCCGCTCACAGCGGCCGTGTCCACGACCACCGCGTCGGCGGTCGCGAACAACTCCGCGAGCGCCGCTGCGTCCGGCGCCCCTCCAATCCGGACCACGGCCCAGATCCCGCCGGGCCAGGACGCGCGCAGTGCGCGGAGCTCGCCGGCCGTCGGGTCGGCATGCACCTGCAGGATGTCGGCGCCGGCGGCACGCCCCTCCGACGCCATGGTCGCCGCGTCTGCGCGACGCACCACGGCCACCCGCTTGGGTCCCCGGGCCGCGCCGAGCACCTCGCGAGCGCGCAGGGGGGTGAGCAACCGCGGCCCTCCCACGAGAATCACGCCGACGTAGTCGACCGCCAGCGAGGCGGCGAGCGCCGCGTCTTCGGGTCGCGTCAGTCCGCAGAACTTGACCTCAGGTCGCACGCGGCGCTCGAGGCACCCCGGTCAGGGCTCGCACGGCCGCCGTCGGCTCGCTGGACGCGGACACGCTGGATCCGACGAGCACCGCCTGCGCACCGTGGCGTGCGGCGGCCTCCACCTGGGCGCGTTCCGAAATCCCGCTCTCGTGGATGGCAATGCGGTCGGCCGGAATGAGTGGGAGGATCCGCTCAGCCGTATTGGGTGAGACGACCAGCGTCTCGAGGTTCCGGTTGTTCACGCCGATCATCGGGACCGCGGCCGCGCCGAGGGCGATGGCCCGGGCCAACTCCTCCTCGTCGCGCACTTCGACGAGCACGTCGAGTCCGTGCTGGTGCGCCTCACCGGCCAGGTCCTCGAGGCGCGACGGTTCGAGCGCCCGGGCAATGAGCAGGATCGCGCTCGCGCCGATGGCGCGGGCCTCCAGTACCTGCACCGCGTCCACGTGGAAGTCCTTCTTGAGCGTCGGCAGTTGCACCCGCCGGCGGATGTCGACGAGGTCCTGGACGGAGCCGCCGAACGAGTCGGGCTCGGTGAGCACGGACAGGGCCGCCGCCCCGCCGTCGGCGAACGCGCCGGCCAGCGTCACCGCACTCACGCCCGGGTTGATCGGCCCCTTCGACGGCGAACGCCGCTTGACCTCGGCAATGACCGCCACGTCCTCGCGCAGGAGCGCTGTGACGAATGGCAGTCCGGCCGGCGTATCGGCGGCCAGCGCCAGGAGGTCGGCTCGGCGCCGTTCGAGGAGTACGGACCGCTGCCGGGCCTCCTCCAGGAGCTTCCCAAGGGTCCCCGTCGGGGGACGCCACGATTTCGGTGCTTGCACTTCGGGTTTCTTTCGGCTACAGTAAGGGGGAGATTCGGGAAAACTTCGGGACCGCCGAATCGTCATGGTAACGTATTCAGCCGACACCTCCGAGGCCACCCATGCCGCTTACCCGGCGCCAGCGCGAGATCCTGGACTACCTGAGCGAGTACGCGGCCGACCACGGCTACGCTCCAAGCTTCGACGAAATCGCCGAGCGGTTCGACTATGCCTCCCTTGCCACGGTGCATGAGCACCTGAGCAACCTCGAGCGGAAGGGGTACATCAAGCGCAGCTACAATGAAAGCCGCGCCATCGAGATCCTGCCATCCGACGTCTTCTCCAAGGCGGTCGAGCTGCCCCTGCTCGGCTCGGTGGCGGCCGGCGTTCCCCTCGAGTCGCAGGTCACCGGCGAGACGATCAGCGTGCCCGACTCCTTCGTCCGGCGGACCGGCAGCCACTACGTCCTCAAGGTCCGCGGGAACTCGATGATCGATGCCCAGATCACGGACGGCGATTTCGTGGTGGTGCAGGACAAGCCGACCGCCGACAACGGCGAGATGGTGATCGCCATGTTGAACGACTCGTCGGCCACCGTGAAGCGGTTCTACCGGGAGCGCGACGGTCGCATCCGCCTGCAGCCGGCCAACGACTCGATGCAGCCGATCTACGTGAATGAACATGAGGTCTCGGTGCGGGGCGTCGTCGTCGGCGTCCTCCGTCGCTACTAGCGAGGCCATGATGCTCGGATTGCGGACGGCACTTTATCCCTCCCCCGACCTTGCCCGGGGAAAGGCCTTCTATAAGAGCGTCCTGGGCGTCGATCCGTACTTCGACGAGCCCTTCTACGTGGGCTTCGCGGCGTCAGGCTTCGAGTTGGGGCTCGTGCCCGACGCCCTGCCCGGACTCGCGGGCGCGCGCGTCTACTGGGGAGTGTCCGACATCGCCGCCGAACACGCCCGGCTGCTCGCACTCGGTGCCACGCCGCTCGATGCGATCACGGACGTCGGCGACGGCATCAAAACGGCGGCAGTGCTGGATCCCATGGGCAACGCATTCGGGCTCATCCAGAATCCGCACTTCAAGCTCGAGTTGGTGCGGTAGCACTCGGGCGGCTGCATCAAGTCGACGGGGGGCGACCCGGCTGGTCGCCCCCGTCGCGTGCAGGCCTACCCGTGCCGCCTACGCCGTGGCCGACCGCAGCCGTTCGAGGGCCTTGGTGGCCGCGCCCTCGTCGATGGCGCGGGTCGCCAGCGCCACGCCGTGCGCGAAGTCGCGGGCCAGCCCACCCACGTAGCAGGCGGCCGCCGCGTTCAGCAGGACGGCCGCGCGGGCTCCGCGCGGCCCTCCGCCGGAGAGCACCGCCGTGATGATGCGCGCGTTGTCCGCAGGCTCGCCGCCCGCGAGGTCACCGGGGTCGATGCCTTCAAATCCGAAGGCCGCGGCATCGATCGTCCAGCGCTTCCGTCGCCCCATCACGATTTCCACCACCGTCGTCCGTCCGAGGGGCGAGACTTCGTCGAGGCCGGGTTCCCCGTGCACCACCAGGGCGTGCACCGTCCCGAGCGCGAGCAGCGCGCCGGCGATCAGCGAGACGCGGTTGGCGTCGGCGACCCCCACCACCTGCCGGCCGGCGCTCGCCGGATTGGCCAGCGGCCCCACGATGTTCATGACCGTGGGAATGCCGAGTTCCCGGCGCACGGGACCGACATGACGCATGGCGGGGTGCATGAGGGGTGCGAACATGAACACGATCCCCGCCTCGGCGAGCGCCCTGGCCATCACGGCCGGGGTGATGTCGATCCGCACGCCGAGTGCCTCGAGCACGTCGGCGCTGCCGGAGCGCGAGGTGAACGACCGGTTGCCGTGCTTCGCGATGCGCACCCCCGCACCGGCCGCGACGAACGCCGCCGCCGTGGAGATGTTGAAGGTCGTGACGGAGCCTCCGCCGGTGCCGCAGGTATCCACCAGCTGGTCGGGGGTGCCGGCTGGCAGGTGGACCATCGCGGCGCGCAGCGCGCGGGCGGCACCGGCCACTTCGTCGGCGTTCTCCCCCTTCACGCGCAGACCCACCAACAGCCCCGCGACCTGCGCCGGCGTGGCATCGCCGTTCATGACGTCGGTGAAGGCGGCGGTGGCCTCCGCCCCGGACAGCGACCCTCCGTGCGCCAGCGTCTTGAGGGCGGTCGCGACCCCCTCAGCGGGCACCGAGCGTCTCCAGCAGCCGCTCAGGGAGGCGCGAGTGCACGGCGATGAGCGACATCACGAGCGCCAGGATGCGCACGCGCTCCACGTCGTCTTCCACGAACACGCCGAAGCGTGCGCGGTTCGTGAGGTTCATGACGCCCACCAGGTCGCCGCGATAGACCAGCGGCGTGGAAATGAAGGAGCCCGTCGTGAAGAACTCGTCCTGCAGCAGGGCGTGTGCCTTGGCGTCGTTGACGTCCTGCACGAGCAGCGTCTCGCGCGTGCGGGCCACCTTGCCGGCCACGCCGGTGCCGAGCGGCACCCGTTGGCCGACCTCGACGTTGGGGGCCACGCCGCGGAGGGCGGCGAGGTAGAGCATCTCCGTGCCGGGCTCGACCAGCATGAGCGACGAGCGCTGCGCCTGCATGTCGTCGCCGGAGAGGGTGAGCAATCCCTCGGCCAGCGAGCGCGGGTCCTCGGCCTCGGAGTCGAGCCCGAGCATGCGGTCGATCAGGTAGATGGTGCGGGTCTTCTGGCGCAGCGACTCGGAGCGCCGATGCAACTCGAGGTGGGCCTGCTCGAGCTGGCCGACGGCCGCCGTCACCTGTTGCTCGACCTTGTCGGCCCGCCGGCCCGACTTGCGGGCTTCTTCGCGCGCCTGCGCGGCCTCGCGTTCGAGGTGCACGAGCTGCGAGGCGTCCACCGTGCCACTCTTCCGGACCTCGTCGCGCGCCTGTGCGAGTTCACCTTCCATGCCGCCCAGACGCCGGTCGTACTCGCTGTGCACCCGCTGCATGACCGACTCGAGGGTCTGCACGGCTTCCTCACGCGCCTCGCGCTCGAGGTGCCGGAAGAAGGCGAGTTCGAACAGCGCCACGCTGGGGGCGAAGCGCTCGGCGGTGCGCGATCCGAAGATGCGGCGGGACTCCTGGAGGGCCAGGACGGCCACGAGGAGGCCGTCGTGACGCAGCCCGCGCAGGGAGAGCAGCCCGCCGTCCGGGAAGGGCGTGAAGCCGAGCAGCCGGAGGTAGTCGGTGGACTTGTCGCCCAGGTCGACGAAGGCCCCGCCCGTCTCGATGGCGGGTCGGGCCGTGGCGGGGAGGTGATCGAAGGTGGTCTCGAGCGGCGCCGCCTCGACCGTCAATCCGCGCACGTGCAGCGAATCG
>JANLSF010000075.1:0-1882 GCA_031362285.1 Gemmatimonadota bacterium
GCAGATCAACGCGTCGATGCCTCGCTGATCGGCGGCTTTACCGCACGCATCGGTGACAGCTACCTCGAAACCTACGCGCGAATCGTCGAGCGTCGGAAAGCGACACCCTTTGGGCCGCGCGAAGATTGAGAGCGCGCGGGCCAAGTAGGGGTCGCTCACGCCCCATTCCCACACCATCACCTGCGGAGCGATCGGTCCGGGGCAGCACAGAGCGCCGCCCGTCTTGCGCCGGGTGACTACGCGCAACGCCCTCGTCAACAACGACTTGCCGTCGACAGACCGGCGGAACGACCCGGGCATCGGCCACATGCCAGCACCCCAGCCACGTTCGCCTTGGGGGGCCACGTTCCCCGAAAGGCTCTTGGCCCCCTCGTTGGCGGCCCGCTGGATGTTCATGCCGTGCCTACCAGGGAGGAGAGATGAAGGTACTGACGCGTCAGGACCGCTGACTCAATCCTGCCTGTGCCGCGCGCGATGGCGTCCGCCAACACGCCCGACGACAGGGCGTCCAGCGCCCGGTCACCATCGGCCAGCCAAGCTCGGTACAGCCGTCGGTATCGCGGTCCAGAGAAGGCGCTCGACAGGCGTTCGAATCGATTCCGATCGGTGGGTGCACCGCCGTCGGACACCCGGCCCTGCTCGTGAAAGAACCACTGCAGTTCCTCAATGACCGACAGGCGAAGGGGCGAGGCCAGTTCCTGGTGGAAGGCCGCGCGGTAAGCGGCCTGAACGTCAGCCAGATGCTTCGGCACGAGCAGGCGCACGGTCCATGACGGGAGCGCTCTTAGCAGTTCGGCGTGCCGCTGCAAGAAGGCCCTGAAGTCGACGGGAGCGGTCCGCGTGACGAGGAAGAGAAATACGTGCGCCCGCCCGTCTGGGTCCACGCCGACGGGCAGGCGGTCCGGGAAGTACCGGACGGTGCATCGGTCGCCAGCCCCGAACACAAGCCGGGGGAACTCCTCGCGACGCAACACGTGCCCGAGCGTGAGCGAGAAGTGCTCGACCTTTTCGCGCTCGCTCGCGAACCAGCGGAGTGCCTGGGTGTCGAGTACCGTGTCCAGGACCATCAGCCGTTCAACTGCGCGCGGCAACGCCACCGGCTTCCGGAGGCGGCTGTGAGGCTCCCCGACGCTGTCGTAGAGCACCCGGTGGCGCAGGTGATAGATGCGGGCACGCTTGTGGGCACACTCGAAGACGGTCGCCAGTCTCTGCTGCGTCAGGCGCGTGAAGAAGTCCCGCGCAATCTGGCCATGCCTCAAGCCGCAGAAGGCACAGTATTGGCGCACCATACAGACGCCCGCGTGGCACACCACCGTAGCCAGGAACCGCGCCTGCCGTTCGGTGAATCCGAGGCCCTTGATGCCGGCCACGCGCTCCTCAGGCGTCATGGCAGCATCTCCTCGGCAAGGCGCGCATCCCGGGCCCGTCCCGCCCGAGAGCCTCCTGGAGCGCCAGACAAACGCGCCCCGATCGCGCCGTACCGCGTGAAGCCGGCACGGACCTTGGCCGCGGCATGGGCGCCGCGATAGTGCGGCGTCGTGACCTCGACGTCCTCGTACGCGCGTCGTCCGTCCGGCATCTCGCATTCGAGACGAACGTCCGGGAACTGCACGTGCCCGTCGTCGACAGGCAGCTGGCACTCCTGGGCCCACCGAGCGATCTCGTCGGCGCCGCGCTGCGGGTGGCCCGTCGCGCCCCGGCGCCCTCGATTGGGTCCCTGCAGGAACACCTGATAGTCCCGCTTCATCTCCTGCTCGAGCACGACCCGTCGCACTCGGCCGCCGCGACCGGCGACTCGTTCGCAGGCCACCACGTACGCCTGATGCACCCGCGCGTCGTGCGCCATGCTGCACAGCGCGGGAATGCGCTGCGCGCCGCCGGC
>JANLSF010000092.1:0-5155 GCA_031362285.1 Gemmatimonadota bacterium
CGACGCCGAGTTTTTCAACCGGATCGGCGTACAGTTCACCTATGCCCAGTCGGACGCCGAGAACCAGATCCTGCTCGTGCCGGCGCCCGCCATCACCGGGTTCCAGAACCAGTGGCGCAACGCCGGGACGGTGCACAACGAGACCTACGAGCTGGCGGTGAACGTCCCGATCCTCACGGGCCGTGACCTCAGCTGGTCGATGCGCGGGACCTTCGACCGCAATCGCACCACCATCTCGAAGCTGGACCCGCCGCCGTTCAACTTCGGCGCGGGCGCGGCGAACACGACCGGGTTGT
Source organism: Gemmatimonadota bacterium (assembly GCA_031362285.1). Lineage (GTDB taxonomy): Bacteria > Gemmatimonadota > Gemmatimonadetes > Gemmatimonadales > Gemmatimonadaceae > JACPPC01. The sequence goes on from JANLSF010000092.1 coordinate 297, forward strand.
TCCGGGCCGTGGAGGGACGCGCCTTTGGCGAGTTCTGGGGGCGCATCCTGCTCACCAGCTGCAACCAACTGCCCACGTCGACCACGACCCCGGCCGGCACGGTGAACTACCAGGCCGAGTGCAACGCGGGCCGGCAATTCGCGAAGAACAACGAGGGCTTCCTGACGTACACGGGGAGCACGACCGGCAACCCCACCGACCGCACGCAGGGGATCACGCGCAACCTCTGGCAGACGAACCTGCCGGCGGCGTGGGCGCCCTGGGGCGCGGCCGTCACGTACGGGCACCCGATGGTGCTTCGCGACAACACCACCAACGCGGTCGCCAGCCCGATCGGCAACGCGCTGCCGGACTATCGGTGGGCGATGTCGACCAACGTGCAGTACAAGCGGTTCACCGCCTACGCCCTCGTGGATGCCACGATGGGTCGCGGCATCTACAATCAAGGCCGCCAGTGGTCGTACCTCGACTTCCTCAGCGTGGACGGCGACCAGACCGGTCGCAGCGTCGAGACGGCCAAGCCGATGTCGTACAACTACCGCGCGGGACCGCCGGACCATCCGAACGGCATCGGCGGCATGTACGACTTCCTCGGCACGCAGTCGCCGACGACGAAGTTCCTGGAGAACACGAACTACGCCAAGGTCCGCGAAGTGGCGCTGTCGTACCGGGTCGGGCGCGTGCAGGGCATCTTCGGCGACTGGAACTTGTCGCTGATCGGGCGCAACCTGTACACGTTCACGAACTACCGCGGGTTCGACCCCGAGGTGGGCATCGCGGCGGGTTCGGCCGGCAACAACGCCGGGTCGGCGGCGATCAACTCGATCGACGCGTTCACCTTCCCGAACACGCGCTCGTTCACCGTCTCCCTCGGCAGCACCTTCTAAGTCACCTTGCGGCGTGCGGTGGCGGCTGGAGTCCCAGCCGTCACCGCCCCGTGACGTTTACCTGAGGATATTTCATGCGCAACATTTTTCGGGCAGCGGTCGGGCTCGGGTTGGCGCTCGTGGCGTGTTCGCCGGACAGCCAGATCACGGTGAACAACCTGAACTCGCCCGATGGCCAGCGCGCGCTCTCCCGTCCGTCAGACGTCGAGAACCTCGTCGTCGGGTCCTTCGCGGCCTGGTACGACGGGTCGATGGGAGGCAGCAACGACGGCTTGACCAACCAGATGGCCTCCATGGCCTTCGAGAACGGGTCGAACCTGGCCAACTTCTCCATCGGACCGCGGAGCGCGATCCCCCGCGCGCCGGTGCTGAACGGTCGCGGGAACATCGCGTCCGTCGGAAACGCGAAGGACTTCAACGGCCTCTCTCGTGCGGCGGCCTCGGCGGCCCTCGGCCTCTCCCGCATCGGCAGCGGCCCCACGCAGCTGACGCTCGGCTCCGCGGCGCAGGACCTGCGCATCAAGGCGTTCGGAAACCTCGTCCTTGCCCTGGCGCACGGGTACCTCTCGCTCGTGTACGACTCGGCGGCCGTCATCACGCCGGCCACGTCGGGCGGCACCAACATTCCGCCCATTGTCGGCGCCGACTCGGTGTATCGGACCTCCATGGCCCAGTTCGACACGGCGATCACGGCCGCGCTTGATCCGACGGCCTCCCTGGGTGGAGGCTTCCCGCTGCCCAGCACCTGGATTCCCACCAACCCGCTCTCGGCTGCGAACTTCGTGCGGTTCGCGCGCTCCCAGCGGGCGAAGATCCGTGCGTCGTTCGCCCGCACCCCGACCGAGCGGGCGGCGGTCAACTGGGCCCTCGTTCTCGCCGATGCGCAGGCCGGCATCACCGCGGACTTCCAGTTGGTCACCAACCCCACGACGTTGTTCAGCCCGGCGTGGCCGATCCAGCACAACCTCTACAGCACGTGGCATCAGGTCACGCCGCTCATCCACGGCATGGCCGACACGTCCGGCGCGTACGTTGCCTGGATCAGCGCCACGGACATGGCCTCGCGTGGTAGCGCGCTCAACCCGCCCTTCCTGATCGTCACGAATGACCTGCGATTCCCGCAGGGCACCACTCTCACCGCGCAGGTGACGGCGTCGGGCGGTGCGGCCGCCACGGCCGTGCCGACCGCGGTGGTCGGCGTCTCGGGTGGGCGCCCGTATATCCGGGCCCGTACCACGGGCGAGAATGCGTGGGACGGCTCATGGAACAACTCACCGTACGACTTCTACCGCTTCCGTGCGTGGTACAACCCGCCGAACAATCGGGTGGGCGCGTATCCGCTGATGACGAAGGCTGAAGTCATGGGCCTGGCGGCCGAGGCGGCCTTCTGGCTGAGCAATTTCGGGTTGGCCAGCAACTACGTCGACTCGACCCGCGTGCCGGCTGGTTTGTCGGCGTTGACCCCGCTGGGACTCACCAGAACCACCGGAACCGTGCAAGGGGCGGGATCGGCCGCGGCGTGCATTCCCAAGGTCCCCACCGGAGCCCAGGGACCGGTCGTCTGTGGCAGCCTGTGGGAGGCCATCAAGTACGAGAAGCGGATGGAGACGGCCTTCACTTCGTATGGCGACTGGTTCTTCGACATGCGCGGTTGGGGTGACCTCCCCAGGGGCACGTCGCTGCAGTGGCCGGTGCCGTGGCAGGAACTCGACACCCGATTCAAGACGCCGTACGACCGTCCGGGCTCGGATGTCGCCGCCCCGTCGGGGTACGGCTGGTAATGCACGTGCGGCGTCTCACCGTCACGGCCGTCGCCAACGCGTGGTGCCTCACCTCGGGCACAACCGGTGGCTGGTGGCGCACCCGTTGGGTGCGCCGCCTTGGCGCGGTGGTGGCCGTGGGATCCGTGTCGCTCACCGCGGGATGCTACGACCTGCATCCCACCATGCAGATCGAGCCGCGGCCCACCGTCGAATTCAAGTTCGAACTGACGGATGCCGCACGCGTGGCCGTGGCCGACCAGCTCGGCGCGGAGGTGAAGGACGTCTCCGGACAGGTCATCGGCCGCGACGGCGATGACGTGACCATGGCCGTCCGGGAGGTCACCTACCTGAAGGGCGACCTCGCCCACCTGCAGGGCGCCCAGGTTCACTTCAACCGCCAGCAGCTCTCGTCCGTCAGCGAGCGATCCCTTTCGCTGGGCAAGAGTCTGTTGATGGCGGGTGCGGTGGCCGTCGCCGTCGGCGTCCTTCTGGGCTCCAAGAGCCTGTTCGGATCCGGCGGCCCCTCCACGGACGGGTCCTGCTCCGGACTCGGCTGCGGCTCGACGACTACCCTGCATCCCTGATATCGCTGTTTCCCTGTTGTGACTCAGGCGCGACGGCCACCTTGGCCCGGCCGCCACGCGCAGCTCTTCACTCCTGGAGTCCGATCATGAAGCTTCTTCGTTGCAGCGTTCTCGTCGCCGTTGGCGTTGCGCTGTCGGCGTGCGATGGCACCACCGGTGGCACGCCCACGACGCTCCCCCCGCAGGCCTTTGTGCGGTACGTGAACGCGGTGAGCGACCTCAATACCCTGGACGTGCGGTTCTACGATCAGGTGGTGGGATCGCCGAACTTCACTGGTATCCAGTTCCGCCAGTTCACTCCGTATCAAGCGGTGCAGGCCGGCACGCGCTCGATGCGCGCCTTCATCAGCCCGATCCCGTACGTCGCCGCGGCCACCCCGGGTCGCCAGACGATCATGGCTGGCACGATCGTCGACGACACCACGTACACGCTCACGGCGGGCACGTACTACACCATCTACCATGTCGGCCAGACCGGCGTGGCCTTCACCAACCCGCTCGACGCCGGTGCTCCGGCCGGTGCGGCGGGCAACGTCCCGGTTGGCACTCCCAGCGCCACCGGCACCACGATGTTCCTCGTCGTGGACAACATTCCCGCCGTCAGCAACCCAGCCCCCGCCACCGTGCAGTCGCGCGTGGTCAACCTCGGCCAGGCCATCTCGGCCGCGCAGGGACTCGGGGCGCTTGATGTCTTCATTGCGCGCGAGATTGATGCGGCGCTCACCGCCGTAGCGGCTCCGAATGGCGCAACCTTCTTGAACGTCCCGGCGTACCCGGGCGCGGGCGCCATCACGGCCTATGGCACGGTCAGCACCCGCCCCGTTTCGGCGGCGTCCACCGTCGGCAATCCCAACTGCGCGGCGCAGACCAATACGTACCAACTGACCGCTGACCCCGCTGGTGCGGTGGCGGCTCCGGCCCTCGTTTCCATTCGCTCCTGCGTCATCGGCATCGCCGGCACCACGACGGTGAATGGCGTCGCCGGCGCGCAGGTCCCGGGCTCCGTGCTCACGCACCTGATCTTCCCGGCCGCGGTCACTGCCTCGGCCGGTGCGTCGACGGCGGCGTTCGCCAGCCCGCTCGTCGTCACCATGATCGACAAGAATCCGCCGCGCACCGCGCCGTAAGGCGCACCACCGCGCACCGCGCCGTAAGGCGCACCACGGCTCGCTCCAAGCAAACCGCCGCCGGTTCCCTCGGGAGCCGGCGGCGGTTTGCGTTCACCGACCCTCGGCCGCGCCCGTCAGCGATCGAGCAGCGGCGTGAGCAGCGCCCACGTCTTCGCCGTGGCGCCGCGACCGGACTCCACCACGACCCGAGCGGCGGCGCCGGCGGCCTCTCGCGCGGGCGCGTCCGTGAGCCACGCACGGAGCGCTGCCTCGAGGGCGGTCGTGTCGGGCACGGCCATCGCGCCGCCGGCATCGAGCAACCGCGCCGCGTCGCGACTGGCCCCGTGACGCGGCCCGACGATCACGGGGACGCCGAAGGCCGCCGGCTCCACCACGGAGTGCAGCCCCGCCGCGTGAAAGCCGCCGCCCACGTAGGCGATCGCGGCCAGCGCGTAGAGGTCGCCCAGCACTCCCACGCGATCCACGAGCACCACGTCGGCGACGGCGGCGCCGCTC
>JANLSF010000095.1:0-3573 GCA_031362285.1 Gemmatimonadota bacterium
GAAGGGCTCGATGCCATCACCCGCCATGAGTTCCCCGCACGCGTAGACCACCACCGCGTCGGAGGTTTCCGGACGCGTCTCAACGACCTGGATGAGTCCAGCGGCCTCCTCCCCAAAGGTGGCATCCTTCAGCGGGACGCGCCTATCGTCCAGGACCCGGAAGTGCCGGCGGACGACGAAGTTCTGCCCCTTGGCGACGCCGACGTTGGCGCCCACATCGATCACGAGCGTGTCGTTGTTGCCATAGAGCGTGCGATTGGCCTCGTCGCGATGCGCGACGATGCTGCCGAGCGCGAGGCTGGCGCTACCTGGCTGCCCCGGGGCGCAGACCGACGCCAGTAGTTCAGGGGGAACAGGCTTCGCCACCGGACGCTTGGGCGTCTCCGGTCGCGGCCGTGGCGGCGCCGGCGGTGTTGGCGCCGGAGCCACGACTTGGACCGTTTCCCTGAGAGGGGCGAGCCCCAGCTCGCTATCCAGGATGAAGAGTTCGCCAGGCGCCAAGGTCACGGCGGAATTCGCGCGTCCCTCGAATCCCGTCAATTCAAACGTGACCGAATAGGTGTTTGGAGGCAGGGGCGTCGAGAGGTAATGGCCACTGCCGTCGGTGATCGTGGTGGCCGGGCTCTTCAAATCTGGCGACGCGATGGTCACGGTGACGCCCGGAAGAGCGGCGCCCGATCCGTCCGTAACTCGGCCGGTGATCCTGGCCGGCCCCGTCTGCGCAAACGCGTCCAGCCCGGCCGACAGGACGGCGACCAAAGTCAGGCACACACGGGACTGGGCAAGAATCGTCATGGTCGGGCTCCGGCGAGGGGCATCCCCGTCCCTGCCTTATCGGCCGCTCGATGGTCCCCAATTAGGGTTCTAGAGATTTAGCCTTTTCTGTGTCTCTGTGTCTCTGTGTCTCTGTGTCTCTGTGTCTCCGTGTCTCTGTGGCCGGCATTCGTCTCAAACCTTCGATCGGGAATCAGCCAGATCACGGCGACCGCGACGTAGCAGCCGACGGCGGCCCAGCGGTTGGCAAACGACATCGCAATACCAGTCACATAGAGGAGGATCGAAACCCTCCCCTTGAAATCCTTCCCCAGCGCGCGTGCCAGTTGCGACTCACGCCCGTGATGGCTGGCCAACGCTTGCGCGAGGATGTAATACGCCACGCCGGACATGCACAGCACCGATCCGTACACCGCCACCGGCAGCGGCGCGAAATGGTTTTCGCTCATCCACGCGGTGGCAAACGGCAGGAGCGACAGCCAGAAAAGTAGGTGGGTATTGCTCCACAGGATGCGTCCGTTGACCTGGTGGCCCGCCTGCAGCATGTGGTGGTGATTGTTCCAGTAGATGGCGATGTGCATGAAACTCAGGACGTAGGCGAGAAATACCGGCGTGAGAGGCGCGAGCGCCGCCAGGTCTTCACCGTGCGGTGCTCGCATTTCGAGCACCATGATCGTGATGATGATCGCGATTACGCCATCGCTGAACGCTTCGAGACGCCCTTTGCCCATGCACCGCAGTGTCTCACGACAGGGCGGCGGGGACGAGCCTCAGGCCACCATGTGGGAGGCGGCCTGATGAGCCTCCTGTTTCTCCGCCGCGCCCTGTTCCCGAACCGTCAGCACCGGGCACGGCGCCGTTCGCACGACCCGTTCGGCGACGTTGCCCATGAGCAGGTGCATGACCGCCCCGTGGCCGTGCGTCCCCATCACGATGAGGTCCGACCTGTTCGTCGTCGCTGCAGTGACGATGCACTTGGCGGGATTGCCGAAGAGCACTTCGGTCGAGACCTTGGCGGCGTCCTTCAGCCGTGCCGTCGCCGTCGCGAGGTCGCGCTCTGCCGCTTCGCCGAGCTTCCGGTTCCAGTCCAGGGACGTGACCGCATAGGCATCCATCGTCATCATCGGCGGCACCTCACAGACGTGCACCAGATGAATGTCCGCGCCGAAGCGATCGGCCAACATGGCTGCGTAGTCGAGAGCCGCGTGGGCGCTGGCGCTGAAATCGATCGGAACGAGAATCGTCCTGATGTCCTTGGTCATGGTCCGGTCTCCTAGACCACTCCAGAGGGCAACCCTCATGCCAGCGGCGATCGGCCGAAGTTACGCGCAATTCATCCAACCGCGCGGCTGGGAACGGTGAGATTTCCGCGCCGCCTGCGAAAACTTCCGCGGCCAGCCCCCGGGCGCCACGGGTTTGCCCGTCCCACGGAGTCGGCCCGATCTGTGCAGAGGAGCCACCATGGAGAATGGCTTGCCGGACACCATGGCCCCGTCGCGTCCGCTCGAAGCACTGACGCGGTTCTTCGAGCCGAAGGTCGTGGCCGTGGTCGGCGCCAGCCGCGAGCGGAACAAGATCGGATCCGAAATCCTGCACAACCTGATTGCCACCGGGTTTACCGGCGATGTCATCCCCGTGCACCCGACCGCAGACGCGATTCAGGGCCGGAAGGCGTACGGCCGCGTGTCGGCCATCCCCTCGATGGTGGATCTCGCCGTGATCGTGGTGCCCGCAGCGCAGGTTGATGCAGCCGTGGACGACTGCCTCGCAAAAGGTGTGCAGGCGATCTGCATCATCAGCGCGGGATTTGGTGAAGCCGGCATCGAGGGTAAGGCGCGTGAGTTCGCTCTCGTTCAACGAATCCGCCGCGCCGGCTGCCGGCTGATTGGGCCCAACTGCATGGGCCTGCTCAACACCGACCCCCGGTTCTTGCTGAACGCCACCTTTTCGCCGGTGTATCCGCCGCAAGGTTCGGTGGCGATGTCCACGCAAAGCGGCGCGCTTGGCCTCGCCATTCTCGACTACGCCAAGCAACTGAACATCGGGATCTCGAGTTTCGTGTCGGTCGGTAACAAGGCGGACGTGTCGGGAAACGATCTGCTCGAGTATTGGGAATCGGATCCCCGCACGTCGGTCATCCTCTTGTACCTGGAGAGCTTCGGGAATCCGGCTAAGTTCAGCCAGATTGCCAGGCGGATCAGTCGTCGCAAGCCGATCGTGGCGTTGAAGTCCGGCCGCTCGGCGGTTGGCGCCCGGGCCGCGGCCTCTCATACGGGCGCCCTCGCGTCCTCGGACGACTTCGTCGACGCGCTGTTTCACCAGTCGGGGGTGATCCGCACCGACACGGTCACGGAACTCTTCGACGTGGCGATGCTCCTCGCGCGACAACCGGTGCCACGCGGGAGGCGCGTGGCCATTCTCACCAACGCCGGCGGGCCGGGAATTCTCGCCGCCGATGCCTGCCTGTCGCACGGATTACTGCCGGCGGAACTATCGGAGGCGACGAAGGCGGGACTGCGGTCGTTTCTGCCCGCGTCGGCGAGCGTCCACAATCCCGTGGACATGCTGGCCTCGGCACCGCCCGCGCACTACGGGCGCGCGCTCGATCTCCTGCTCGATGACGAACAGGTCGACAGCGTGGTCGTCATCTTCATTCCTCCGATCGTCACCAATGCCGACGATGTCGCCACCGCGATCGCCGCCGCCGCCTCGCGCGCGCAAAAGACGGTGGCCGGCGTGTTCATGCGCAGCCTCGCACCGCCGGAAACGCTGGCGGCGGTGCCGTGCTTTGCGTTTCCG
>JANLSF010000232.1:0-1550 GCA_031362285.1 Gemmatimonadota bacterium
GCTCGCCGAGCCGCGTGGCGGCGAGACGACGCCCGGTGAAGCGCGGGTGCGGCGCTGGTCGCGCCGGGTGGCCGCCGACCTGGTCGTGCTGCTCGACGTGGCGGCGATCCTGGCCGGGCTCGCGGTGACGAGTGTCGTGCATGGCGCGTCTCCGCTGGGCGCGCATGCCGGCCTGCTCGTGCTGGTCGAGGTCGGTCTCGCCGCGGCGATGCTCGGCAGCGGTCTGCTGCGCGAGGCCGGGCTCTACGCGACCGCCGACATGCAACGCTTTCCGGTGGCGCCGGGCCCCGTGCTGGGCATGCTGGCGCTGCTGATGGTTTCGATCGTCAGCGTCGGGGCGAGCTTCCGCGTGCTGTCGCTCGAGCCGCCGACCTGGTTCGTGGCGTGGCTGGCGGCGAGCTGGGCGATGATCGTCGGTGCTCGCGTGGCGGCCCGCGCGGTGTACGGGGCGATGGCCCGGCGCGGCCTGTTCGACGCGCACGTGGCGGTGTTCGGATCGGGCCACATCGCCAGCCGCCTCGGCGCGCACCTCGCCGCCAAATCGCGCGATATCGCGCTGATCGGCGTGTTCGACGATCGGGCGCGACCGCGCGGGCGCGACACGAGGGACAAGACCCGGCACGGCAGCCTAGAGGACCTGATCACGGCGGGCCGCAACGGCGAAGTCGACCAGATCATCATCGCGCTGCCGGCGTCCGCTGACCGGCGCATCGCCGAAGTGGCCAAGAAGCTGGAGCAGCTGCCGGTCAGCATCCACATCTGCACGCACATCGCCTCCGACCTGATCGATGTCGGCGCCCGCGCCCACGCGGTGTCGAGCCTGGGGCCCATTGGACTGATCGACGTCAAGCACAAGCCGCTGGCCGACTGGGGGCAGATCCTGAAGGCGGCGGTCGATTACGGTTTCGGCGCCATCTTCTTCGTGCTGGCCTTGCCGCTGTTCGCGGGCATCGCGCTGGCCATCAAGCTCGACGACGGCGGGCCGGTGCTGTTCCGGCAGCGCCGCCGCGGGCTGGGGCATCGCCCGATCGAGGTGCTCAAGTTCCGCACGATGCGCGTGCAGCAGGAGCCGGCCGTCGTTGGCGAGAGCGCGGCCGAGGCAGGGGCCGTGGCGCAGGCGACGCGACGGGATCCGCGCGTGACGCGCGTCGGCTGGTGGCTGCGGCGCACCTCGCTCGACGAGCTGCCGCAGCTGGTCAACGTCCTGCGCGGCGAGATGAGCCTGGTCGGCCCGCGCCCGCACGCCCTCGTGCACGATCTGCAGTGGGGCGAGATGCTGGAGCGCTACGCCAACCGGCATCAGGTGAAGCCCGGCATCACCGGCTGGGCGCAGGTCAACGGCTTCCGCGGCGAGACCGAGACGCCCGACAAGATGCGCGCCCGCGTCGAGCACGATCTGCACTACATCGACAACTGGTCGCTGGCCTTCGACCTGAAGGTGCTCTGGCGCACGCTGGTCGTCACCCTCGGCGACAAGAAGGCGTACTGATGGGTAGCTTTGGGCAGCGGGCAGCGGGCAGCAGGCAGCGGGGGACCCTGCTGCCCGCTGC
>JANLSF010000233.1:0-3199 GCA_031362285.1 Gemmatimonadota bacterium
GACGGTCGCTGCGCCCGCCTTCAAGGCGCTCGTGCGCGCAGCGGTCGCCTTCAACGGTTCGGCGACCGCGTCCAGGAAGAGAGAGGGCTGAGGAGATCCGGCGGGAAGCGCATGGGAGGATGGTCATGCCACGATGGTTGCGGGTTGTGCGGGGGATGGTCGGCACGGGTTTGACCTTCGCCGTCGGGGTGGGAGCCATTGCCGTCTCCGTGGCCCTTGTCGGCGTGCTGGCTGGGGAGCTCACGGGACGCGAGTTGCTCCAGGTCGTGGGCAAGCTCTCCGTAGTCTCGTTCCTCGTTGGCGTGCTGTTCAGCGGCGCGTTGGCCTTGACCGCGCGCGGCCGCACCTTCGATCGGCTCTCCCTCCGCTACGTGACCGGCGTGGGCGCCGGCGGCGGGGTGCTCTACTTTCTGCTGATCGCCACCAATGCGTGGAAGGTCTGGTCACCGATGGCCGCGCTCGGCAACCTGGCGCTCCTCGCCGTCATCGGCGGTGGATCGGCCGCCGCGGCGCTGCTGCTCGCGCGCCGGGCCGGGCGCGCGCTCGCAGCCGGCGGGGACACGCGCCGGCTTGGAGACGCCATGATCGACGTGCCCGTTGCACAGCGCGAGGCCGAGCGGGTGCGGCGCGACTAGCGCTCATCCGCAGCAGGACGCGTTCCTCCCCGGAGCAGGTACCGCACCCATGCCCGACATTCTCCAGGACTTCCCCATCAAGGCCGACGCCGCGCGCGTCTTCGCCGCCGTCAGCGCTCCCGAGGGGCTGAACCAGTGGTGGACCGAGTCGTGCACTGGCCGGCCCGAGCTTGGCGAGCGATTCGAGCTCGGCTTCGGGCCGGAGTATCAGTGGAGCGCGGTGGTGAGCCAGTGTCAGCCGGGCACCCTGTTCGAGCTGACGCTGACCAGGGCCGATGCCGATTGGGAGGGCAGTCGCGTGGGGTTTGCGCTATCCCCCACCGGCGCACGCACGCAGGTGCGCTTCTCCCACGAGGGGTGGCCCATGGCCAACGAGCACTACCGGGTCTCGGCGCACTGCTGGGCCCTCTACCTCCGCCTGTTGCGTCGCTACGTCGAATGCGGCGAGACGGTGGCCTACGCCGATCGGCTCGACGCATGAACGCCAACGAGATCCTCGAGCGCATGAGCGACGGCCGGACCGACCTGGTCTTCGACCTGCTCCGACTGAACGACTGGCGCGACCTCCTGCGGCTGGGCGCAGTGAAGCCGCTGCAGTGGTTCGTGTACTACAACGACGTCACGGCCCTCAAGGCGGTGCTCGAAGCCGGGGGCGACCTGTTGAGCCTCGACCTCGACGAGGAACTCGGCAACGCCGCCTTCTTCGGGCACTGGAAGGTGGCCGACTTCCTGATCGCGCACGGGGCCAACGTGAACGGCCGCGTGGGCGAGACCGGCGAAACGCCCCTGCACAGCGCCCTCGCCAAGGCGGGCCGGCCCTACTTCCTGTACGTCGTGCGCTTGCTGGTGGAGCACGGTGCCGACGTCAATGCGCGCACCCTCCCCGGCCGGACCACCGGCGCCTTCATGCGCGACGTGCGAACGAAGGGGGAGACGCCGTTGCACCGCGCAGCCGCCTACGCCGACGCCGACACCATCGCGTTCCTGCTCTCGCATGGCGCGGATCGCGAGGCGCGCGACGCCAACGGGGATTCGCCGCTGACCTGGGCCAGCGAACACCTGCGCCCGGGCTCGCTCCTCGCCCTCCTCGCCTTCGGTCCGCACCGCGTGGGCGAACATGCACGCGATTCCATCACGAGCGACCACGGTGCCGGATGGGGGAACGGCATGGAACGCAAGTTCCTGGGCGAATACCTGCCGGAAAGCCGGCCGAATCGCTGACCCGTGCAATGCCGCACCACACGGCCTCCACCCTCACTCCGTTCAGAGCCCCGCCCATGCGTCTGTTGGCCGTCGTGTTCAGCCTGATGTCGGCGTTCTTCGTCTTCTACTTCGTGCGACTGCTGGTGGTGACCCAACTCCTCCAGCACACGCGCAACGGAGGACAGGGCGCCTACATCGGCGCGGTCGCCTTTCCCGTGATCGCACTCGGCGCGGCGTGGGCCGCGCGCCGGGCCTGGAAGCGTTGATGGCCAACCTCGAGCTCGTGGCCCTGGTCGTGCGCGAGTACGAGCCCGCGATCGACTTCTTCGTGAACGTCCTGCAGTTCGAACTGGTGGAGGACGTGCCGTCGCTCACGAATGACGGGCGACCGAAACGGTGGGTCGTGGTCCGTCCCATCGGTGGGCGCACCGGCATCCTGCTCGCGCGTGCCGACGGCGAACGGCAGGCGTCCGTCGTCGGCGAGCAGTTCGCCGGCCGGGTCGGCTTCTTCCTGCGCGTGGACGATTGCGACGCGACGCACGCGCGCATGGTCGCGGCAGGCGTCCGGTTCATCACGGCGCCGCGCGCGGAGCTCTATGGACGGGTCGCGGTGTTCGTGGACATCGAAGGGAATCGCTGGGACCTGCTCGGGCCACCGGCCACTGCGACGGGGGCCGGTGCTGCGGGCAGCGCGTGAGCGGCGTGCCGAGTGATCGCTTGCGTCTCCATCAGTTGGGCGGCACGTTACACCGTCGCTCGTACGCTGTCGCCTTCCACTCCTGAGGCACCCATGCGCCCGTTCCGGCTCGTCACCATCCTGGCCTTGTCCACGGCCGCCACCGCGGCGCCGCTCGCGGCGCAGCAAACGCTCATCTCCCAGGCTGCCTTGATCACGATCGTGGAGAACCACAAGGGCGCCGTGTTGCGCTACATCGACGCCGCGCCCGACTCCATGCTCGGCTACCGCCCCGTGAAGGGAGTCCGCAGCTACGCCGAGCAGATCGAGCACGCCGCCTTCTCCGACGCCCTTATCGCACACCTCGCCATCACCGGCTCGATGAAGGGGATCCCGAAGATGGGCGACTCGGTCGTGTACCTCCATAACAAGGCGGCGCTCAAGACGTTTGCCGCCGCGGCCATGGATCACACCGTCCAGATGCTGAAGGGCGTGAGCGACGCCGCGATGAACGAGCAGATCGTCCAGTTCGGCAACAAGGTGACGCGCGGTCGTGCACTGATGGAGTTGCTCGACCACTTCCCCTGGACGCTCGGACAGGTGGTGCCGTACCTGCGCTTGAACGGCGTGAAGCCGCCCGACTACTCTCCATTCTGATCGTCGCTCGAGCGGTGGCCGCGCGCGC
>JANLSF010000202.1:0-1694 GCA_031362285.1 Gemmatimonadota bacterium
ACCGCGCCGCCATGACGACCGTAGTAGTCGCGGAAGTCGCGCTGGAAGAGGGCGCTCGCGAGCCCCACCTCCTGCTCGCTCATCGTCCAGTTCTCCACGCCATCCACGATGTCGAACAGCTTGCCGCCCACGGCAATGCCGTTCCGCTCGCCGAGCCGGACCTCCATCCGGGCGCGGTGCCCCACGGTCTGGCCGTTCCACTCCCACCCCTGGATGGTGCGGAACACCACCTGCGCGTCGAGGAGGAACTTCCCGCCCGGGAAGTCGGTGCGCACCTGCGGGCCGATCTGCAACGGCAGTCCTTCCACCCGGTTGTAGGTGCGCGCCGTCGCGAAGTTGACCGACGTGCGCGTGCCGCCACGCGACTTGAAGTCCGACCACCAGGCGAGGTCGCGGTCGCCACCTTCCTCGGCCACGAGCGTCACGCCGTCGCGCGTGTAGGCCACGCGATCGGCGTAGGTGCGCACGTCGCCGCCCACCCACCCGTCGCTGCGTCCCTCGAGGTAGCCGCCGCCCACGAGGATGTCGCCCTCGACGCGGGCGCCCCGCGCGAGGCGCACGTTGGCGTTGATCGCCACGATGCGCCCGCGGACGATGCCGCGCACCGTGAGGGTGCCATCGAGGATGGCCACGTCGCCGCGCACGTCCTCGGTGTCCTCGATCGTGGCCGCCCCGCGCAGGCGGCGGGTGCGGTCAGCGTTGTACACGTCCGTCAACTCGCGCGACACCGACACCGGCACCGTGCGCCGGCTGCGGTCGTCGTCGCGGTCCTGGGCGCGGGCCGGTGTGCTGCCGAGCGGGAGTGCGAGGGCGGCCGCCAGCGCGGCCATGGTGATTGATCGCTGCATCAGTGTCTCCATCTACGGGTCACCCCCCGACAAGGCACGAGGCGTACCACGGGTCCAGGAAAAGGCCAAGCGTAGTCCTGCCAACATCTTGCGATCACGATGGGGCGATCCCGTCTCCGTCGGTGTCTCCCCAGCGACACAACCCGCGCGTGTCGGGCTGACGTCACTCCGTGCCACCGGCAATGCCCAGCCGTCGCATGCGCCGGTACAGGTTCGGCCGGTCGGTCTGCAGCTTGCGCGCCGCTTCGGCGATGTTGCCCGAGGATTGCGACACCGCGCGCTGGATGAGGGTCCGCTCGAAGTCGTCGAGCGCATCCGACAGCGGGAGGTGCGCGTACGCGGCCACCGATGGCGGCGTGGGGCGCACGGAGATCGGTCCGCCCTGCAGCGGGTTGCCTCCAGGAGGGGTCCGCGCGAGCGGCGCGCCGCCGCCGACCAGCACGCTCCGCACTTCGGTGGCCCCGAGGGCGCCGCCCGCGTGCAGGATGGTGAGGCGCTCCACGATGTTCGCCAACTCGCGCACATTGCCCGGCCACCGGTAGCGCGTCATCTCGTTCATGGCGTCGTCCTTCCAGGTGACCGAGGCGCGGCCGATGCGTGCCCGGTTGAGCCGCGTGAAGTGCGCCACGAGGGCGGGCACGTCTTCGGCGCGGTCGCGGAGCGGCGGCAGGTGCACGGGAATGACGTCGAGGCGGAAGAGCAGGTCCTCGCGGAAGAGCCCCGTGGTGGTGGCGCTCCGCAGGTCCTTGTTGGTGGCCGCGACGATGCGCACGTCGATGGCGATCGGCTTGCCGCCCCCCAGCCGCTCGATCTCGCGCGCCTCGAGCGCGCGCAGCAGCTTGGCCT
>JANLSF010000204.1:0-1510 GCA_031362285.1 Gemmatimonadota bacterium
GCTCACGAGCGAGTCGCGCCTGCAGTTCGGCAACATCCTCCCGGATGCCCCGATCATCTCCGCGCTCACGGGAGCGGGGATGGACGTCCTCATTGCCCGAATCGCCGCCGCGCTCCCCGAGCATCCCTACCTCTACGACGAAGACGACCTCTCCACCCAGCAGACGCGCTTCTTCGCCTCGGAGCTCGTGCGCGAGACGGCGCTCGAGCAACTCGACCAGGAGGTGCCGTACTCCGTGGCGTGCGTGATCGAGGAGTACCGGGAGACGCGCGAACCGGTGTACATTCGCGCCGTGCTCCACGTCGAGCGCGACAGCCAGAAGGGGATCCTCCTGGGCGCCAAGGGGACGCGGATCCGGGAGATCGGCCGAGCGGCCCGCGAAAAGATCGAGGCGCTCATCGGCCAGCGTGTCTACCTCGACCTCTGGGTCAAGGTGCTCCCCAACTGGCGCAAGGACCCCAAGGCGCTCGCGCGTCTCGGCTACCGCTCCCCCGACGAATCGCGGCGATGACCGTCGCCGTCCCCCTGCCGCCGCCCATCCCGGGCGGACTCGAGGCCATGCCATGAGTGTTGCCCCGCAACTGCTCGCGCTGCTCGTCTGCCCCCGCTGCAAGGGCGCGCTGGAACACCGCGCCGCGGAGCCGGCGCTGGTCTGCCTGGCGTGCCGCCTCCGCTACCCGATTCGTGACGATATCCCCATCATGCTCGTTGATGAGGCGGAGCCTCTCGGCTGAGGCCCGGAGCACGACGGCCGGCGAAGGCAGCGCGCGGCGCCCGGAGGGCGCAAGTCGCGTTGTTGCTTTCGTTTGACTGGCGGTTGCGGCTCCGGTATGTTGGGAAACCATCGGCTGGGGCCCTCAAGAAACGCGTGTCCAAGTCCATCGCAATCCTCTTCGCGCCTGACGCGCAGGCCTCGCCCGCGACCTTCCGGGCGTGGCTTGACCACGACGGTACCCCCGCCGTGACCGTGCGCACGCCCGACGAGTTGATGTCGCTGGCCCTCCGCGGGAGGCCGCGCCTCGTCATGGTCGACGCGCGAAGCCACCCGGTCGCGGCCCTCAAGGCCACGTTGCGCCTCAAGTCCGACAGCTACACGGGGATCGTGCCGGTCATCGTGTACTCGGGCGACGACGACACCGCCTTTGCTGCCGCGTTCGACGCGGGCGCCGATGAGGTCATCCGCGACCGCTCGTCGGCCAGCGAGGCGCGCCAGCGCATCGACGTCCTGCTGCGGCGCTCCGATCGCGACACGCATGTCCACCCGAGCACCCGGCTGCCGGGCTCGCACGAGATCGAGAAGGACATCACGCGGCGACTCGCCGCCGAGCAGACCTTCGGGGTCTGCTACGCCGACCTCGATCACTTCAAGGAATTCAACGACCGGTACAGCTACTACGACGGCGACCGGGTCATCCGCATCCTCGCGCAGATCATCCATGACGTGGTGAAGGGGATCTGCGGTGAGCGCGGCTTCGTTGGTCATATCGGCGGCGACGACTTCATCTTCATC
>JANLSF010000274.1:0-4767 GCA_031362285.1 Gemmatimonadota bacterium
AACGTCACGGCCGACGACGTCGTCGCCGCGGCACGCCGCCTCGTGGGGGTCGCCGTCCACACTGAGTTGCTCCCCTCCCCCGCGCTCTCCGCAATCGCCGGTGGCGAAGTCCTGCTCAAGCTCGAGTGCGCGCAGCGCACGGGCTCGTTCAAGATCCGGGGCGCCTACAACACCCTCGCCACGCTCACCCCCGAGCAGCAGCAGAACGGGATCGTGACCGCCTCCGCCGGCAACCACGGCCTGGGCTGCGCGTGGGCCGCGCGCGAACTCGGCATGGCCGCGGTGGTGTTCGTCCCGGTCACGGCCCCCCTCGTGAAGCAGCGCGGCATCCGCGACCTGGGCGCCACGGTGGATGCCTCGGCCCAGGACTACGACGAGGCGCACCGGCTCGCCGAACGGCAGGCGACGATGAGCAACGCCACCTTCGTGAGCGCGACCAGTGGTGACGCGCTCTTCGCCGGTCAGGGGACGGTCGCCAAGGAGATCCTCGACGTTCGCGCCGATGTGCAGACGCTCGTCGTGAGCGCCTCCGGGGGTGGACTGATCGGCGGCATCGGCCGCTACGCCAAGACGGTCAAACCCGGCATTCGCGTCATCGGCGCCCAGAGCGACCAGACGACCGGCATGTCCGCCTCGGTGCACGCGGGCAAGATCGTGGAGGTCCCGGTGCCTCCGACGCTGGCTGACGGGCTGGCCGGCCAGATCGACGAAGCGGGCCTCGAGGTGGGGATGACCGTGGTCGACGACTTTGCGCTCGTCACGGAAGGGGAGCTCGGTGCCGCCATCGCCTGGGCATACCGCGAGCACGGCATCACGGTCGAGGGGGCCGGCGCGGTGGGCATCGCCGCGATTCGCTCCGGCAGGCTCACTGCTCTCGCCTTCCCCGTCGCGATCGTCGTGAGTGGCGGCAACATCGACACCGACGTGCACGCCCGGCTGCTGGTGCAGTACCCCGCCTAGCACCGTCCTACGGCGCGAGCACCACCCGCGTCGTGTCTCCCGCGCGCTCCACACGCGCTCCCGTGAATCGCCCGGTCACGCCGCGGGCGCTGATCACCGTGGTGTCGCCCACCGTGCGCGCGCTGAAGCCGGCCTCGAGGCCGGTCACGACGAATCGGCGCACGCCGTTGAACAGCGGATGCGCACCCGCCCCGATGGTCAACGCGCTCCGATCGATCACCTCGAGTGTGCCGCGCGCGTTGCCCACCTGCACGTAGCGCCGGTGCAGCACGTCGCTGCCGCCCACGCGTGCGACGTTGAGCGGGTCGAACCCCATGGGCATGAGCAATGCCGCCGAGGCGTCGATCTCGAGGCGCGGACCCGGCTGCCGCTCGAATCCCTCGAGGGCCAGTCGGAGGGAGAGGCCGAGTTGCGTCGCGGCGCGGGCCGCGCCGTCGTCGATGCGCGAGCGTTCATCATTGGTGAGGCCGCACATCGGGCGCTCGGTCTCCACCCACCCGATCGAGCGCTGCAGCAGTTCGTCGAGCGAGAGCGAGTCGCGCCGCTCCAGCGTGTCGCGCCACGCCGGGGCGAACCGGTCGAGCAGTCGCCCCCACGCCGGGCCGGCGCGGTACGCGTGGGCCCGCACCGCGCCGGGGTCCGGCGCCGAGTCGGGAACAGCCACGGCATCGCTCGCCCCGACCGCGCGCCATTGCACGTACTGGGCGAGCCCCTCGTTGAGTTCGCTCTTCCGCTCGTACGCCACGTGCGCCGCGTCCATCCGCGCGAACCGCTGGCGGCGTTCATGGAGCGCGATCGTGGCATGGCAGGCGGCGTCACCCCTGTCGCGCGCGAACAGCGCCTTGCGCAGCAACGCATACTCGCGCCGCCGGGCGGCGAGTCCCTCGATGTCGGTGGCCGGATAGGTGAAGGCGTCGGCCTCGTTGGCGGACCACCCCGGATGGCGCGCGCGCTGGAAGACGTGGAACACCTCGTGGATCGCGATGCCGGCCTGGTCACGCACCGTGCGGCCGGTCGGGGCCGGCATGAGCGTGCCGGTCATCACGCCGCCGATCGTGTCACTCGAGTTGGCGGTCACCTGCGCCAGCCGCCCCGCGCGCTCCACGAACCCCGGGTGGCCGGTCACGGGCACGAATCCCGGCGGCGGTGACGGGTGCCGCACGAGCACGGTGCGCCCACCATCGTACAACGCGAGCGGCGTCGTCCGGGGGGTAAACCCGGGCCACAGCGCGCGCGCCGTCATCCGGTCGAATGCGGCCACCACCGCCGCCGGATCCGCCGCCGCCGCTCGGCGATCCGCCCCCTGCCCTTGGCCCGTGCGCGCGAGCAGGAGCAGGAGCGCGGCCAGCAGTGCGGCGTGCACGCACCGCGCGTCCGCGAAGGCGGCCGTGTCCCATCGCCGCGCGATGGCTCCCCTATATTCACTCCGCATCATGTCCCTCTCCGTCCAGTTTCTCGGCACCGCCGCGTCGCGGCCGACCATCGAGCGCAACGTCGCCGGCCTCGCGCTCGTGCGCGAGGGGGAGACCATGCTCGTGGACTGCGGCGAGGGCACGCAGCGCCAGATGATGAAATATGGCGTCTCCTTCAATTTCGGCGATGTCCTCATCACGCACTGGCACGCCGATCACTATCTCGGACTGATGGGGCTCTGCCGCACCCTCGTGCTGCAGGACCGGAAGGAACCGCTGCGGGTCTGGGCCCCCAAGGGCGCCGACCGCATGCTCAAGAAGATGGACGGCCTCGGGCTGGAGCGGCTGTCGTTTCCCCTCGAGGTGCACGAACTCGCCCCCGGCGACGAGATCAAGCGCGACGGCTACGCCGTGCGGGCCTTTCCGCTCGATCATCGCGGCGCGCCGTCGCTGGGCTATGCGCTGGTGGAGGAGGAGCGCCGCGGCCGCTTCAATCCCGACCTGGCGCGCGAACTCGGCATTCCCGAAGGGCCCCTCTGGGGCCAGGTCGCGAAGGGACTCCCCGTCACGCTCGACGACGGCCGCGTGATCGAGCCGCACGTGCTGGTGGGTCCCACGCGCGCCGGGCGCTCGGTGGTGATCACGGGCGACACGCGCCCCACCGAGGCCACGATCGAGGCGGCGCGTGGGGCGGACCTGCTGGTGCATGAGGCGACCTTTGCCGAGGAAGAGGCGACGCGCGCCCTCGAGACCGGCCATTCGACAGCGCGCGAGGCCGCGAAGGTTGCCGCCACGGCCGGGGTCAGGCGGCTGGTCCTCACGCATCTCTCGGCCCGCTACACCCGCGATACCAGCGACCTCGACCGCGAGGCGCGCGCCGTGTTCGCCGAGACGCTGATCGCCCGCGACGGCATGGAGATCGCGATCGGTTTCGCCAGCGAGGCTCCGGCTCCCGCCACGGGCTGAACGGGCCGCCGCTGGCCGATGCGGCGAGCATCCGCAGGCGTTGACACCGGCTCGGTCAGGCGTCCGTAGGAGGGAGACACCCCTCACCTCGAACGGAGTCCCTCGTGGTTCGTCGCCTCCTCCTCGCCCTGGTCGCCCTCCTGCTGACATCGGCCGCGCTGGCTCGATTCGCCTCCGCACAGGGGGCCGCGCCGCTGGCTCCCGTGCGGGTCGTCACCACCGCATGGCTCGCCGAGCACCTCCGCCATCCCAGCGTGGTGGTGATCCAGGTGGACATGGAGGGGATTTCCACCGGCGCGCACATTCCCGGCGCGCGCACCATCGGCTACCGGGACTTCGTGGAGGCCCGCGGCACGCTCGGTACGGAGCTCCCGGCCGACGAGAAACTCCGCGCCATCTTCGAGCAGCTGGGGGTGGGCGACTCCACGCTCGTGGTGCTGACCACGGGGCATGAAGCGCCCATGGCTTCGCGCGCGCTCCTCTCGCTCGACTACCTGGGCGTGCGCAATCTGGCCTGGCTCGACGGCGGGGTGCCGAAGTGGCAATCCGAGGGGCGCGCCCTCGCCATCGAGGCCTTGCCGATCAGGCGCGGGCGAATCACCAGCGCGGTGCGCACCGGCCTCCTCGTGGATGCCACCTGGATCACCGCCCACCTGGGCAAGCCCGGCACGGCCTTCATCGACACCCGCACCGACGGCGAGTACGTGGGCGCGGGCGAGCGGCACGGCATGCCAAGCGCCGGCCATCTCGCCGGTGCGCGCCAGCTCGAGTGGGAGCAGCTCTTCGTGAGCCCCACGTCGATGCAGCTCAAGGCGCACGACGAGCTCTCGCGCCTCTACGCCGAGCGGATGAAGCCGGGTGACACCGTTGTCACGTACTGCTGGGTCGGGTACCGGGCGAGCATGACGTACATCGCCGCCCGCACCCTGGGACTCCCGACCCGGTTCTATGACGGGTCGTACCAGGAGTGGCTGCAGCGAGCGCTGCCGGTCGTGGCCGGGGCCACGCCGTGACGCATGGGGCACCTACGCGGGCACGAACGGCGTCGCCCCCGCCATCCGCGGCGCGCTCCGGATGTACAGCTCACGCAGCACCTCGTCGGTGAGCAGCGGCAGTATCGACTTGGCGTCGAGCCGCGCCGTCACGCTGCGGGCGCTCGCTTCCCCCGCCTGCCAGGTGGCGTAGCGGTCTTCGTGTGCGTTGGTCCGGTGGAACAGGATCAGCGCACTGCTCGTGCCGGGCAGCGTCACTTCCACCCGGTAGGCGGTGCCATCGGGGGCGGTCCAATCACGCACGGGCTTCTTCCACAGGTGGATCAAGCGTCCTCGCCAGGTGAGTTCGTGAGTCCGGCCATCTCGAGCGGGCGACGGCCGGCGTAGCCGGCATCGCGATCGTGCCAGTGGGACACCGTATCCTCCCCCAGCCGCCA
>JANLSF010000295.1:0-4210 GCA_031362285.1 Gemmatimonadota bacterium
GCCCCAGCGGGTGCGGGCCATCAAGTGGCCACGGGGTTCGGTCGCGGTGGTGCGCGCGACCCCCTGATGGAGGGCACTGTCGGCCACCGTGAGCGACACGTCCATCGCACCGGCTGGCGGCTTCTGGTCGCGGGCATCCCACGCCACGATCACCACCGCCGTGTCGCCCCGCCGGAACAGCGCCGACTGGTGCATGAGCGGCACCAGGGTCTTCGCGTAGGTGGGTCCATAGCGGCCGAGCGCGGGGCGATAGTCGGGGGACCAGAGCACCGAGTCGGTGCGCCACGGATAGTCGACCATGCCCGTGAGCGGCACGAACGGGTACGCCGGCACCATCTCGTGGCCGATGACCGTCTCCGCGGAACCCCCGCCGCCCATGTTGCGCTGCGTGCTCTTGGACCAGTCGCGCGACCAGCCGTAGCGGATGAGCATCTCCCGCTCATCCTTGTTGAACAGGAACTGGTAGGCGCTGGCGGTGCCATCGACCACCTGGGCCATCGTCAGCCGCGCATGGAACTCCGTGCGGGCGTCGTTGGGCCCGAGTCCGTAGAAGGGGCGGGCCAGCCACCAGAACCGCTCCTCGAGCGTCGCCTTCTGCTCGCACGTCATCTTCAGGTAGCGGCCGCGCAGGGCATCGTCGAGCAACATCAGGATGTCGCCCCACCGGCACCGTTCGAGCGGGGTCATCCGCTCGCGCGCCGTCGAGAAGGCAGCCTCCGCGCCCGCGAAGTTCGACCCGTCCTGCAGGGCAAGGCCCACCAACTGCGGACACCACGGTCCCGACGCGCTGCACTGGCGCGCCGCCTTGTCGGCGTCGGCAAAGCGCCGGGCGTCGAGGTAGTAGCGCACACGCTGGCCCGCCACCCACCGATCCCCCGGGAAGCCCGCCGCGATCGAGTCCAGCAGGATCAGCAGGCGCTCGCGGGCCTTGCCCACGGCCGGATCTTCGGCTGGCGGAGGGGGCGCCTTGGGATCGTACCAGTAGCAGAACATGCCGATCTGCTCGTCGCAGTCGCCGGCAGCGCGGCCCAGATTGGTCTCGCGCAGCCGCCAGCGCCGGTACCGCTCGAAGTCGGTCTGGGCGAGCCGCGCATCCTCGGGCGTCGGCGGGATCGTCATCCCGCTGTCGCGCCCGCCGGGCGAGGTGCCGGTGTCGATGGGCCCCTCCATCATCCGGGGCCGATCACCGGGCGACATCCCGCCGCCCCGCCGTCCACGGCGCTGCGCCTCCGCCCCGCTGGGCAGGGCAACGAGGGCAACCGCGAGCAGGAACCAGGCGAGGCGAGGGCGAGTCATTCGAACGGACAAGGGGAGGCCAGTCGGGGGCGCGCGGACAAGCGGTGACGAGTTCGCCCCCCCCATACACGCGACAAGGGCAATCTGTTCGCGGGACCCCCTTGCGGCACTGGCGGAGGGCCGTCAGCATGGGAGCGCATGCCTTTCGTCATCTTTGTCTGCCCCATGTACTCCCCCGCCGCCACGCACATGATCGAGGCGGCGGCCGGGCTGAGCGGCGTCCAGCTGGCCGTGATCGCCCCCGAGCCGTGGGAGGCGCTCTCGGAGCCCGCCCGCAGCCGGATCGTGGGGCATTGGCGCGTGTCCAACCTGTTCGACGTGGCCCAGCTGGCCGGCGCGGTCCGGGGCCTCTCGGAGCGCCATGGCCCCGTGCACCGGCTGTACGCCGCCCTCGAGCAGTTGCAGGTGCCGATCGCCGAGGTGCGCGAGCAACTGGGCATCACCGGCATGGGGGTCGACGCGTCGCGCAATTTCCGCGACAAGCACCGGATGAAGGCCGTCCTGCGGGAGCAGGGGTTGCCGTGTGCCAAGGCCTCGCTCGCCCACTCGGCCGACGAAGCCGTGCAGGCGGCGGCGACCGTGGGGTATCCCGTGGTCGTGAAGCCGCCCGACGGGGCCGGGGCGATGGCCACCTTCCGCGCCGACAATGAGGGGCAACTGCGCGAGGGGCTCGCGGCCTTCCGCTTCGGTGGCTCGCCCACCCTGGTGGAGGAGTTCGTGCGCGGCACGGAACACTCCTGCGAGACGATCACGCTCGCCGGACGGACCGTCTGGCAGTCGGTGACCCACTACTTCCCCACGCCGCTGGACGTGAAGGCCAACCCGTGGATCCAGTGGGCGGTGCTGTTGCCGCGCGAACAGGCCGATCCCGCGAACGACGACATCCGGCAGGCCGCCACGAAGGCGCTCGGTGCGCTCGGCATGGACACGGGCCTCTCGCACATGGAGTGGTTCCGCCGCCCCGATGGCAGCGTGGCCATCAGCGAGGTGGCCGCCCGGCCACCCGGTGCGCAGATCACCACCCTCGTCTCCCGAGCCCACGACTTCGATTTCGTGGAAGCCTGGGCGCGACTCCTCATTGATGGCACCTTCAAGGCGCCGCCGCGGGCGTACGCGACCGGTGCCGCCTACCTGCGCGGGCAGGGACAGGGACGGATCCGCGCCGTGCACGGCCTGGCCGAGGCCGAGCGCGAAGTGGGAGCGCTCATCTGCGACGCCAAGTTGCCCCAGGTCGGCGACACGCCCAAGGACACGTACGAAGGGGACGGTTACATCATCGTCCGTCACTCCGACACCGCCGTGGTGGAGCGTGCCTTGCGCACCCTCATCACGACCATCCGCGTCGAGCTCGGCTGAGCCCGCGCCCACCCCCAGGCCCCACGACCATGAACGTCCTCTTCGTCGCCCCCGGCTTTCCCGCCGAAATGCCGTATTACGTGCGCGGCCTGCGGGCGAACGGCGCCACCGTGTTCGGGCTCGGCGACCAGTTGCCGCACGAACTGCCGCAAATGGCCCGCGAGAACATGAGCGACTACGGCCGGTTCTCCGGGATCTTCCTCGACAACGCCGACCTGGCGCCCGTCAAGGCGTGGCTCGGCAACCGGAAGGTGGACCGGGTGGTCTGCCAGTGGGAGCCCGGCGTGCTGCTCTGTGGACGCCTGCGCGACTACCTGGGCGTGGAGGGCATGGGCTATGACGCGCTGCTCCCCTTCCGCGACAAGGTGATCATGAAGGACATGGTCCGCGACGCGGGGCTGCGCACCGCCCGGAGCGAGCGGGCGAAGAGCGAGCAGGAGGTGCGCGACGCGGCGGTGATCGTGGGCTACCCGCTGATCGTGAAGCCGATCGCGGGCGCGGGGTCGATGGACACCTTCCGCTGCGACAACGCCGCCGAACTCGACGACGCGCTCAAGCTGATGAAGCACGTCGTCGAGGTGGTCGTCGAGGAGTTCATCGACGGCGAGGAATACACCTTCGACACCATCTGCCACGAGGGGAAGGTGCTGTTCTGGAACATGTGCGTCTATCGGCCGCGTCCGCTGATCGCGCGCACGGTCATGTGGGTGTCGCCGCAGACGATGGTGCTGCGCGAACCCGACGCCCCGAAACTCGCGGCGGGACGCGAACTCGGGCTGGCCGTCCTCAAGGCGCTCAAGTTCCGCACCGGCTTCACGCACATGGAGTGGTATCTCAAGGCCAATGGCGAGGCCGTCTTCGGCGAGATCGGGGCCCGCCCGCCGGGCGCG
Source organism: Gemmatimonadota bacterium (assembly GCA_031362285.1). Classification (GTDB taxonomy): domain Bacteria; phylum Gemmatimonadota; class Gemmatimonadetes; order Gemmatimonadales; family Gemmatimonadaceae; genus JACPPC01. Next base: position 3,543 of record JANLSF010000295.1, read on the forward strand.
CACACCGTGGACATCATGAACTGGGCCAACGACTGCGACCTCTTCAACGGCATGGGCGAGGCCGAGGTGAAGGGAACCTTCTCGCAGGAGATCGTGCGCAAGTACAACTGCACCTGCCTCACCAAGCGCGCGCACGGCGAAGGGACCATCCGCCGCATCGAGGGGGTGGAGCGCGTGCGGCACACCCTGGGCGAGCAGCTGGTGGCGCTCAACCTGCTCAAGGTGGGGGAGCAGCGGCGCGACCCGAAGCTGTCGCTGCTCGGCGATGGCTGGGTGGTGGTCCGCGATCCCGACCTGCAGGCCTGCATGGACGCGTGTGATTTCGTGGGACAGACGCTCCAGATCTACGCGTCGTGATGATCGGCGCCGCGGTCAGCCCCGCCGCGCCACGTGCCACGCCACCCCGCCGAACAGCTTCGCCCCGCGCGCCTCGACCGTGAATCCGAGGCGCGCGAGTTCGTGCTCGAACTCCGCGATCGTGGTGAAGTGCGCGATGCTCGGCGCGATGTACCCGTACACGACGCCGTGGCCGTGCCAGGCCCACCCCACCAGCTCGCCGGCCACGCGCAGGTAGCCGAGCAGCAACGCGCGCCAGAGCGCGTTGGCCGGGCGATAGAAATCGAGCACGGCCAGGGTGCCGCCGGGACGGATCGCGCGAGCCGATTCGG
>JANLSF010000303.1:0-4623 GCA_031362285.1 Gemmatimonadota bacterium
GGCCGAGGTCGCGGCGTCGCTCGCCGAGTCGAAAGAGCAGCCCGCCGTAGATGGTGCCGAGAAACATCGCCACGAAGGCCAGCCGTTGCAGCATCGACGTGGTCGCCTCGCCACGATAGGACTCGCCACGATTGAGCGCACTCACTTGCGTGATCGCCGCGAACGACAGCATGTCCACCACGGAGAAGCCGCGCGTGGCGAAGGCAAACAGGATGTCGAGCACCCCGACCAGCAGCGCGGCGCGGCACGCCAGTCGCAGCCAGGTGAGCGCGCGCACGCCGACGCGGGGCGCTCGCCGGATGGGCGCCGCGATGAACGGGGTGCCGAGCAGTGCGCCGACATAGACCGAGCCCACGCTGAGCCAGATCCACACGAGGCCCATGCGAATGCTGTCCACATCGGTCACGAACAGCGCGGCCGACATCAGGTACCCGCCCCACATGAGGGAGAAGAACGACGCCGGCCCCACGATGCTGCCATCCGCCCGGCTCGCCAGAAACCCGATGCCGAGCGTCGCCAGCGTCATGGCGAGAATGCTAGCCACGTGGCACAGGCCGGCCGGGGCCCAGCACACGCCAACAGTCCATCACGGTGAGCAGTCCCACGACCAGCACGGAGGTGAGGAGCGCGGGCGCGATCGCCGCGGCCGAAGGCACCAGCGCGGCCACGCCGCCGAAGAGCCCCGTCGCGACGATCAGGTTGCGCGCGTTGTAGGGCCAGGTGCTCGCGGCGTCGAGCACGTTGCGCAGCACCACGTAGCACACGTACGGCAGCGCCGCCAGCGCGATCAGGCGGATCACCGGGATGGTCCCGGCGAAGTCGCGCCCGAGCCCGTGCGTCACCACGAAGGGAGCGAGCAGTTCGATGAGCAGAACGCCCAGCGCTGCGCCCGCCAGGCAGACGCCCAGCATCCGGAAGACGTCGCGACGCAGGTGGGCGACGTCATCGCGCGCAACCAGGGTCGTCACCGAGGGAAGCACGAAGACCCCCAGCGGAGCGAACGCCGCGCTCACGAGGCTCACGAGGGAGAGCGCGAAGCCGAGCTGTCCCGCCTCGGCGACGCCACTCCGGCGCGCCATGACGGCCACCGGCACCGTGAACAGCGCGCTGAGCGCAAACTCGCCCGGCACGCGCGGCAGCCCGTACCCCAGCAGTTCACCGGCTGCCGCGCGGACGGCCGGACCGGTGACCGCGCCGGTCCCGCGCCGCACCCCGATCGTGAGCGCAATGGTCGCGAACAGCGTCCACAGTCCCCCGATCCAGTACGTGGCCTCGACGGGCGACAGTCCAGGCCAGGAGAGCACGCCGAGCGGCAGGACCCCGACGCTCAGGAACTGGACAAGGTTGGCACGCCGCAGGTCGAGTTGACCACGGAAGATGCCGTACGCCACCCCGTGCAGCACCGCCCCCGCGACCGCCGCCATCAAGCCCCCGAGGAGCGGCTGGAGGTCGGCGGAGCCGAAGAGCAGCGCCGACACCGTGGAACGGAACAGCAGGCACGCCAGCCCACCCAGCAGGAGGGTGACGGAGACGACGAGCGTGGCGGCCACGCCGTACGCGCGCTCCGAGCCCCCCGACGCACGCGCCAGCGCCACGTATCGCGTGATGCCCAACGCGAGGCTGCACGAGAGCGGCAACTGCAGCAGCCCGATGTTCCGCCGGAAGAGGATGAACTCGCCGAAGCCCGTGGGGCCCCACTGCACCGCCGCGAGCCGCATGGCGAGGAAACCGCACCCGAGGACCGCGAATTCCGTGACCACCGTCGCGCCGACGTCGCGAAGCCGGCCGAATCGCTGAAACGGCCGAAGCAACGCCTCGGAGCGACGGCGACGATGGGGTGCAGGCACCAGGGCACGATCAAGAGGGCGACGCGGTCACCGGCGTCTCGGACGTCACGGCGGATCCAGATGCACCCGCACGACAAGGACTCCGAATCATAACCCGCTGTGCCCCGTCACGGACGCGGCCGGGGTTGCCGCGGAAGGCTTCCCGCGCGCTCCCGCGCGCGTCGCGTCCAGCCCTCGCTCGACGGCTGCCGTGAGCGCCTCGGCGAACGGCACCGACAGGTGATTCCGATCCCGGAACAGCACGACGCCGCGCTGGAACACGGAACACTCGTCAGCAGGGCAGATCGCGTCGGTGAGGTCGAGCCAGGCGACCCTTGGGAGGCGAGACACCAAGGCGCGCTCGGCCTCCGAGACCGCCGCCTCCGTGGCCACGTCGCGGTTGAAACGGCATGCGGTGGCGGGATCGCGCCGGTGCCACTCGGCGCGCGCAAGACAGGCGGGCGCATCGAGGCCCGGGTACGGCGTATCCCGCACGAGCACCACCCGGGGACTGGCCGCGGCCAGGCGCGTCAGCGTCCGCGCCGATCCCTCGAGCCACGACGCGGGTGACACGGGCACGCGCAGGGTGGATCCGTCCGGGACCGCCACGTAGCGCAGCGCGCTCGCCATCACGACCAGGGCCGGACGGGTTCGCTCGATGCGTTCGAGGGCGGCGGCGCGCCACGCCTCGCATTCCGAGAACGGGCGATGCTGCGCCTCGTTCCAGACGACGACGTCGGCCGCTGGGCACCCGGTCTTCACCAGGACCAGCAGCCGCCAGTTCCGCGAGCGCGCAATGCGATCGAGCGCCGGGAACCAGTGCGCCGCATGCGAGTCGCCAAACAGCACGGCCGTCGTGTCGGCCCCCACCGTGCCGAACAGGCACGACGGCGCGACCACCTCACCCACGCCCAGGCCGCAACCCGCATCGAACAGCGCTGGCGCGGTGGTGCGCGCTGCAGCGAAGGGCGCTCCCGGGCCCGTTTCGGACCATCGACTCGCCATCCGCCGCCACCCCCAGGTGCCGGCGACGAGTCCGATCGACAGGATGCCGGCCAGCACCAGCGAAAGGGTTGGCCGGCGCGCAAGAGCTCGAGAGCCGCGAAGCGGCGCCTCGACCCAGCGGTACGCGCACACGGCAACGACCAGCGACGCCGCGGCCCACGCGGCCCGAAGGGCGAGGGATCCGCCCACGCCCATCTCGGTGGCCAGGACGAGGACCGGCCAATGCCACAGGTACCACGAGTACGACCATCGGCCGAGCGGTTGAAGCGCGTCGGACCGGAGCAGGCGCGAACCCCAGTCGCCGGCGGGACCGCGCCCTTCCCCTCCCACCAGCACCGCCACGGTGCCGAGCGCCGGAAGGAGCGCTGCGGCCCCGGGAAAGCTCGTGGTCCGGCTGAAGGATGTGGCGGCTACAGCGATGAGTCCCAGGCCGCCCACCACGAGTACCTGCCGCGGCGCCGACCCGGCGGCCACCCGCGGTCCGAGCGAGAGCAACGCCGCCAGGGCCCCGACCCCGAACTCCCAGGCGCGCCCGAGCGGGCCGTAAAACGCCCACACCGGCGAGGCGGTCACCTGTGACACGGACACGGCGAACGAGGCGAGCGAGATGCCACCGATCGCCACCAGCGCGACGCGCCGGGCCCGCGCCGGAGCCGCGAGGTGCACGACGACGGCGAGCAACACGGGCCACACGAGATAGAACTGTTCCTCGACCGCGAGTGACCACGCGTGCAGGAACGGATCGACATCCGGGACGACCGCGAAGTAGTCATGCGCGCGCGACGCGAACCACCAGTTCCCCACGTACGCCGCCACGGCCCGCGCCGACGCGGCCAGCGCGGCCTGTTCGAGCGGAGCGTACACCCACCAGCACGCCCCGGCGCTGGCAACGAGCACCAGCGCCGACGCCGGCAACAGGCGTCGCGCACGACGCGCATAGAACTCGCTGAGCGCAAGCGTCCCCGCGCGCTCCCGCGTGGCCCACAGGAGCGACGTGATCAGGTAGCCAGAGAGCACGAAGAACACGTCCACCCCGACGAACCCGCCGGCGAGCCGTGGCACCCCCACGTGGTAAGCGACCACGAGCACGACGGCGACGGCACGCAACCCTTGCAGGTCGGGGCGAAACTCCAGGACCGGGACCCGTGCGATGGGACCGACCCCGCCCTCGATCACGGAGCGACCGGCGATGCGATGGCGTTCGCGGCGACCCACCGGTCGAGCGACGCGCGGTCACGGAGGTCGCCCGCAAGCGCCGCCGCGACCAGGTCGCCCAGGCGCAGCGTACTCACCGGCGTGCGCACGGTGTCGGCCGCCGCGTGTGCGGCCAGGCGCACGATCAGCGGCACGCGCGAGTCGGTGCCACCATCGTACTCATGCGCGGTGCGCCAGGCATGATCGGCGGTGACCACCAGGGTCGTGACGCCCTCGAGGCCCGACCGCCGGATGGCTCGGCGAAGGACTGCCAGTGTGGAATCTGCAAGGGCCAGGTTGCCGAGATATCCGCGGGGCCCGACGCTCCAGAACGTGTAGCGCCCGGATTGCGCGTCGAAGATGAACGGATAGTGCGGCGGGACCAGGTGCAGCACGACGAGGTCGAGCCCGGGGTCGGCCACGCGTTCCAACGCGAGCCCCAGCAACGCCTCGTGCCGCTCGCGCTGGATGACGCGGGAATTCAGCGGCGACGACGCCACCCACTGCCCCCGCATCGTGGCGAGCAATGAGGCGGGACGGCCCAGCAACACGCCGGAAGGCCACCAGTCGCACGCGGCCAGGTGATCGCCGAGCGCCG
>JANLSF010000362.1:0-2298 GCA_031362285.1 Gemmatimonadota bacterium
CCGAATCGAGCAGGGCGAGCGGCGCGTACTCGGCGTCGCGGCGGACCACCCCTCCGGGCCCGCTGCGCAGCTGGCCCTGGCGGTCGCGTACGCGCACGACGGCGGCACAGCTCGCATGCACGATCGGCACCGCCCCGACGAAGCCGACGCGTTCGGTGCGTTGCACGCCGTCGAGGAAGGCGCGGGTGAGCGATCCGCGCCCCGGCGGCACGACACGGGGCGCGTCGTCGCCATCCTCGAGCGGAAGCGCGCGATCGAGGCGCGGCGTGTCGCCCTGCTCGCGCGGGAGGTCGAGCGGCGCGCCCGCGCCATGCGAGGCCTCCGCCCCCGGCACCGCGTCGAGTGCGCGGCGCGCCGCGGCCAGCCCCGCCGCGTGGGTCCGCTCGGCCGGCGCGAGGGTCACGCCCACGTCGCGGCGCCCGGCGCGAGGGCGGCTACTCGACGCCGATGTCCCACGCCTGCTCGAGGTCGCCCTTGCTGTACGCCCGGAACGCTGTGAGCGTCTGCGTGCGCTCGATGCCCGGCACCTGGGGAAACTCCTCCGTGACCACGCGCGCGATGTCCTCGTATTCGGCCACGCGCACGATCGCGACCAGGTCCCACGGCCCCGACACCGAGTACACCTCGCGCACCCCCTCGATGCCGGCCAGCGCCCGCGCACAGTCGGGGACGCGCCGCGGGTGCGCCTTCACGAGGACGATGGTGGTGATCATGGCGCGCCCTTGAAGGGAGGAACGTTGCACAACCACACGCCCGTCACGGCGTCGTGGTCGGAGAGGTCGAGGAGCACGTCGGTGGCCACGCGCACCGTGCGCACGCGCCGGGGTGCCAGGGCGAAATGGATCACCGACTGGGCGCTGTTGGCCTCGGCCCGCACGGCCGCGGTCACTTCCACGGCCGCGATTCCCGGTTGGGATGCGCGCGCCGGAATCGACACCGTGACCTCGGCACAGTCCGCCGGCGGCACGAGGCCGGCGTTGATGCGCACCTCCGGCCAGACCGCCACCTCGATGGAGCGCAGGCTTCCCTCCTCGACATCGAGCAGGAGCCAGGAGCCATCCTGCCCCTCGAGCTCCACCCCGCCCGTGAGCCCCGCGAGCGTGGCCCCCTTGGCCACTTTGGCCGTGAGGATCTCGGTGTCCGCGTCCCACCGGAACTTCACCTTCGGAGCGGCCCCGCTACGCGGCGCCACGTGCACGACGAGGGCCATGCGGCTTATCCCCGGCCCGTGCGTGCGCGCCAGAGCGCGATGATGCGGGCGAGCCCCTCGCGCACGTCGGCCAGTGGCGCGGCGGTGGACATGCGGATGTAGTCGGGCGCGCCGAACGCACTCCCGGCCACCGTGGCCACGTGGTGCTGCTCGAGCAGCTGCGCGGCGAAGGCGGCGCCGGCGCCGTCGGGGCCCGTTCCGGCACCGCTCACGTTCACGAACAGGTAGAAGGCACCGGCCGGGTGCACGGCCGAGGGCGCCGGTCCATCGGCGAGGAGGGCGAGGCACGCATCGCGTCGCGCCCGGAACTCGGCCACCATCGCCGCGATCGCGGGCTCCGCAAGATCCTCGCGCGCGAGCGCGGCCACCGCCGCGTGCTGCGAGACCGCGGCCGGATTCGAGGTGGTGTGCGACTGGAAGTTCGCGATCTGCTGCGCCACCGCGCGTGGCGCGATCGCCCAGCCGATGCGCCATCCCGTCATCGCGTACGACTTGGCCACGCCGTCGACGATCACGAGGCGATCGCGCGACGACGCCAGCTCGAGCGCCGACGCGGCGGGGGCATCGTAGGCGATGCGTCGATAGATCTCGTCCGAGATCACCCACCAGCCGCGCTCGGCGGCCAGCGCGAGGATCTCGCTGAAGCGGCCACGATCGTAGACCGCTCCCGTGGGATTGCACGGCGAGTTGAGCATGAGGCCGGTGGTGCGCGGCGTCGCGGCGCGGGCCAGTTCGTCGGCGCTGGCGAGCAGGTCGCGCGACGCGCCGTAGACCGCCACCGGGTTGGCCCGCGCCAGCGAGACCATCTCGAAGTAGCTCGTCCACGCCGGCGTCGGGATGAGCACGTCGTCACCCGGTCCGAAGAGGACGAAGCAGGTGTTGAAGAGTGCCTGCTTGGTGCCGGCGCCGACCACGACTTCGTTGGCCTTCACCTCGTCGAGGTGCGGGGCGCGCAGCCGGTTGGCATGCCGCGCCACCTGTTCGCGCAGCGGGAGGATCCCCTCGGTGGCTGTGTAGCGCGTGGCCCCGGCGTCGAGCGCCGCCTTGGCCGCGTCGCGAATGAAGGCTGGCGTGTCGAAGTCCGGCTC
>JANLSF010000388.1:0-2458 GCA_031362285.1 Gemmatimonadota bacterium
TGGCGGCGTTCTTCGTGGTGATGACGTTCTCCAGCGCCGCCGGCACGAGCACGTCCACGTCGAGGGCGAGCAGTTCCTCGTTGCTGATCGGGTCGGCCTTCGCGTACCCTTCGAGCGTCTTGTGCTGCCTGACGTATGCCATCGCGTCGAGGACGTCGATGCCGGCCTTGTTGTGGAAGCCACCGGTGCGGTCGCCGATGGCCGTGATGGTCATCCCTTCACGCTCCATGAGCATGGCGGCGGTGGACCCGACGTTGCCGAAGCCCTGCACCGCGACCGTCGTCCCCTTGATCGGCATGCCGAGGTGCGCGAGCGCCTCGCGCGTCACGACGAGGCAGCCGCGGCCGGTGGCTTCCTTCCGGCCCAGCGAGCCGCCCATCTCGACGGGCTTGCCGGTCACCACGGCGGTCACCGTGTGTCCGACGCGCATCGAGTACGTGTCCATCACCCATGCCATCACGCGCTCGTTCGTGTTCACGTCGGGCGCCGGCACGTCGCTGTCGGGGCCCAGCACCGACATGATCCCCGCGGTGTAGCGGCGGGTCAGGCGCTCGAGTTCCGCGACGCTCATCGTCAGCGGGTCACAGACCACGCCACCCTTCGAGCCGCCGAACGGGATGTTCACCACCGCGCACTTCCACGTCATCCAGGCCGCGAGCGCCTTGACCTCGTCGAGCGTGACGGCCAGGTCGAAGCGGATGCCGCCCTTGGCCGGTCCGCGCGCGGTGTTGTACAGCACGCGATAGCCGGTGAAGACGTCCACCTCGCCGTTGTCCCGCATCACGGGAATCGCCACCGTCAGCTGCTTCTCGGCGTGGCGCAGGATCTTGTAGATCCCCGGCTCGAGGTCCAGCAGCTCGGCGGCGCGGTCGAAGCGCGACATCATCGCCTCGAACGGATTCTCCTCGCTGAGGAACCGGTCCTTGTCGGGGCGGACAATGCGATCAGTGGGCAGTCGGAGGTCGTTGGACATGGCGGGCGGCGCCGGGCGCCGGTTGAGATGGGGGCGTGCGGGCCGCAAGAACGGCGACCAGGGCGGCGTCCACTGCCTCGATACCGGACTCGATGTGCACGCGCTGGGAAACATACAGCAACTGGGGGCCCCCGCGAGGCCACAGGGGCGCGAGCTTGACGTGGTCCTTCAGCGTGCATATCGCGCCGCCGGCCGCGCTCGCCTCACGGGCCAGGCGCGACACCTCGTCCTCGCTGAACTCGTGGTGGTCGGCGAAGACCGCCAGCTGTGGCGCGATGCCGGCGAGCACGAGTTGCGCCGCGAAGGCGCGGGGGTCGGCGATGGAGGTGATCGCGAGGGGGGAGCGACCGGACAGCGAGGCGAGGGCCTGCCGGCCCCCGGAGGCGTCCCGTGCGTCGTGCGGCGCCAGATGCGCCACCGCGACCGGCACGCCCGGCGCCGCCCGCTCGAGCGCCCGGGCCACGGCATGCGCCTGCTCGGGGGTCGCGGCCTTTCGCGTCACGACGGCCACCGTCGCGCGGCGCAGCGCCACCAGGGGCTCCCGCGCCGGCCCGGCCGGCAGCAGGCGCCACCGATTCGGCCATTGGTCGGCACTGACCAGCACGACGTCCGCGACACGGGCCGCCGCGCGATGCTGGAACGCATCGTCCAGCACCACCACGTCCGCCCCGAGGGCGGCCGCCTTCACGGCCCCCTGAACCCGATCCGGATCGATGAGCACGGGCACGCCAGGATTGAGGGTGCGGTGCACGAGCGGCTCGTCGTCCCCATACCCGCGCAACACGATGGCCGGATGGGCGCCGCGCCCGGCGAGTTCCGCAGCAACCCACGCGGCCACCGGCGTCTTTCCCGTTCCACCCACGCTCAGGTTGCCCACGGCGAGCGCCGGCAGCGCCAGCGGCCGCGTGCGCAGCACGCGGGCGTCGTACAGGCGACCGCGCACGGCCATGGCGACCCCGTAGAGCACCGCGAGCGGGGCGAGCGCGGCCCGCGCGATCACGGCGGTCGCGTCGTCGCTCCACCACAGCCGTTCGGCGAGGGCGTGGTCAGTCGACATCGCCCGCCCGCCGGCCCGTCTCGGACATCACCGCAGCGAACGCCAGACGCGCCTGCTCCAGCACCGCCGGATCGCCGGCCGGCACGTACGTCACCGGCCCATACGCGATCGTCACCCGGGCGAACGGCTTGGGCACGAGGAACCGGTCCCAACTGCGGAATCGCCAGGCCGACGCGGCGTGCGCGCGGAGCGCGACCAGCGGCGCCTGTGCGCGCTGCGCCGCCGCCAGCGCCCCCGGCGCCAGTTGCCTGGCCGGGCCGCGGGGACCATCCGGCGTCACCCCCACGTCGCGCCCGTCGCGCAGCGTGCATGAACCGGAAAATCACGGTGTTCATCGGCAAGTGCCTGTCAATTAGACAGACATTGCCGCTTCAACTTCGTTCACGCGGTAACGCGCCATCGCCAAGTTTGATTTCGCCTTGTCCAGC
>JANLSF010000395.1:0-2598 GCA_031362285.1 Gemmatimonadota bacterium
GGCGAGCGCCACGGCGAGAACGCCGACGTTGACCCGGGAGGTGAACGACGCGGCGATGACGAGCAGCAGCGCGCCGAGCGAGAGCAGCGCCGGATTCATGGCGGAGGGGGCGGGAGGAGGTGCTTCTGCACCTTGCCGAGCGCGGTGCGCGGCAGCGCATCGACGCGGACAAAGGCGCGCGGTTGCTTGAACGACGCGAGCTGCGTGCGCAGGTGGCGCTCGAGTGCCGCGAGGTCGAGCGTGGCATCGGCGACGAGGTAGGCGACGGGCACCTCGCCGCGCCGCGGGTCCGGCACGCCCACGACGGCGGCCTCGTGCACACCGGGCTGCTCGACCAGCAGCTCCTCGATCTCGCGCGGGTAGATGTTGAAGCCGCCGGAGATGATGAGGTCGGAGCGGCGTCCCTGCAGCGTGATGAACCCGTCGCGGCTTCGGACGCCCAAGTCACCGGTGCGGAACCAGCCGTCCTGGAACGCCTCGGCGGTGGCCTCGGGGCGCCGCCAGTAGCCGTCGCAGACGTTGGGGCCCTTCACCCAGAGCTCACCGGCGGTGTCGTCGTCGAGATCCTCGCCGTCGTCGCTGCGAATGCGGATGGCGGTCATGGGAAACGCACGCCCCACGGTGCCCGCCTTCCGGGCGCCCACGAAGGGATTGCCGGCGATCATGAGCGTCTCGGTCATGCCGTAGCGCTCGAGGATGACGTGACCGAACCGGGCGTGGAACTCGGTGAACACGGCGGCCGGGAGCGGGGCCGATCCGGACACGAAGAGGCGCATGTCCCAGCCGATGCGGCGCGCGGTCTCCTCGGGGAGCTCGAGCAGCCGCACGTACATGGTGGGGACGCCGAAGAAGAGCGTCGGCTTGTAGGTGGCGAACCAGTCGGCCGCGCGCGCGCCGTCGAACCGCTCCACGAGCTTCATGTGGCAGCCACTGGCCAGCCACGCGTGGACGCCGTTGCCGAGGCCGTGCACGTGGAAGAGCGGCAGGGCGCAGAGGAAGCGATCGGCCTCGGTGACCTGCCACGCGCTGATGAGGGCGAGCGCATTGGCGGCGAAGTTGCCGTGCGTGAGCACGGCGCCCTTGGCGGGGCCGGTGGTGCCGGACGTGTAGATGAGGGCGGCGGGAGAGGTCGCGTCGGTGCGCACGATGGTGCGCGTGAGGCCGGTGCGCGCGGCGGCTTCGGTGGCGAGTTCGTGGGTGAGCCAGCGCTCCGTGCCTTCGGCCAGGTGTGGCGCGAGGTCGGGGCTGGTCACCACCGCGGCAGGCTCCGAGTCGGCCAGGATATGCGTGAGCTCACGCTCGCGGTAGAGGATGTTGGTGGGGACCGCGATCACGCCGAGCTTGAGGCAGGCGAGCCAGAGGTCGATGACCTCGACGCTGTTGCCGAGGAAGAACGCGAGGCGGTCGCCGCGGACGAGGCCCCGGTCGGCGAGGACGGCGGCGAGTCGGTCGCTGCGGGCGTCGAGTTCCCCGAAGGTGAAGCTGCGCGTGGCGCCGCCGGGCGCGTCCGCCTCGAGTGCGGGGCGGTCGGCGCGGCCGCGCAGGGAGAGGTTGGCGACATCGAGAAGCGACACGGGCGCAAAGCTACGGGTCGGGCGCGGGGCGGCAAGCAGCGGCGGCGGGGCGACGACCAGGTGGCGCACCAGTCCGACTCGGACGCCGTATATTCGCCGCCCATGTCCACTGCCGTCCGCTGGATCATCACCGTCGGCGTCGCCCTCGCGATCCTCGCCGTGCCCCGCCCCGCGGGGATCGACGCGGCCTCGTGGCGGCTGCTCGCCATCTTCGCCGCCACGATCACGGGCTCGATCGTGCGGCCGCTCCCGGCGGCGGCGGTGGTGCTCATCGGCGTCACGATGCTGGCGCTCACGAACACGATGCCGCCGGCCAAGGCGCTCGGTGGCTACGCCGACCCGATCGCGTGGCTGGTGCTGTCGGCGATGCTCATGTCGCGGGCGGTGCAGGCGACGGGACTCGGGCGGCGGATCGCGCTGCACTTCATTCGGGCCATCGGGCAGAGTTCGCTCGGCCTGGCCTACGCCCTGACGGGGACGGACACGCTGCTGGCGGCGTTCCTGCCGTCGAACGCGGCCCGCGCGGGCGGCATCGTGCTGCCCGTGGCCAAGTCACTGGCCGAGGCATACGACTCGCGGCCGGGCCCCACGGCGCGGCGCCTGGGAGCGTTCCTGCTGTTCTCGACGTACCAGACCGACGTGATCGCCTGCGCGATCTTCCTCACGGGGCAGATCTCCAACGTGCTCGCGGCGCGGTTCGCGCTGGAGACGGCGCACGTGGACCTCACGTACGGGCGGTGGCTGCTGGGCGCGATCGTGCCGGGCGTCTGCAGCCTGCTGGCGGTGCCGTTCCTGCTCAGCAAGGTGTACCCGCCGGAGGTGACGCGAACGCCCGAGGCACCGGCGCGCGCCCGGGACGAGTTGGCGCGGCTCGGCCCGATCACGCGGCCTGAACGGCTCACGCTGCTGGTGTTCAGCACCGTGGGACTCACGTGGGCGACGACCGCGTTCCACCATCTGGACTACGCGGTGGTGGCGCTCGCCGGGGTGGTGACGATGGTGCTCACCGGCGTGCTCAAGTGGG
>JANLSF010000421.1:0-2653 GCA_031362285.1 Gemmatimonadota bacterium
CACCGCGAGCTTCGCGCCGATGCGGGCGATCGGGAAGCCCGTGGCCTTCGAGGCAAGCGCCGAGGAGCGCGACACCCGCGGATTCATCTCGACGACGATCAGGTCACCGGTCGCGGGGTTCACGGCGAACTGGACGTTGCACCCGCCGGCATCGACGCCGATCTCGCGGATGATCGCCACGGCCGCGTCGCGCATGGCCTGGTACTCGCGGTCGCTGAGCGTCATGGCCGGCGCCACCGTGATCGAATCGCCCGTGTGCACCCCCATCGGGTCGAGGTTCTCGATCGCGCAGACGATCACGACGTTGTCGTACCGATCGCGCATCACCTCGAGCTCGAATTCCTTCCAGCCGATGAGCGACCGCTCGATGAGCACCTGCGAGATCGGCGACTCGGCCAGTCCGCGCCGCACGATCTCCTCGAATTCCTCGCGGTTGTACGCGATGCCGCCGCCCGAGCCCCCCAGCGTGAACGCGGGGCGGATGATGGCCGGGAAGCCCGTCCACTCGGCAATCTCCTGCCCCTCCTCCCACGTGGTGGCAATGCGCCCCTCGGGGCACCGCAGGCCGATCTTCTTCATGGCCTCCGCGAACAACTTGCGATCCTCGGCCACCCGGATCGCCCGCGCGTTCGCGCCGATCAGCTCCACGCCGAACCGAGCCAGCACCCCGGAGTCGTGGAGGGCCAACGCCGTGTTGAGCGCGGTCTGGCCGCCCATCGTGGGGAGCACGGCGTCGGGACGCTCGCGTTCGATGATGCGCGCCACGAACTCCGGCGTCACCGGCTCGACGTAGGTCCGGTCGGCGAACTCCGGATCGGTCATGATCGTGGCCGGATTCGAGTTCACGAGCACGACCTCGTACCCTTCCTCGCGGAGGGCCCGGATCGCCTGCGTGCCCGAATAGTCGAACTCGGCGGCCTGGCCGATGATGATCGGCCCGGAGCCGATCACGAGGATCTTGTGCAGGTCGTTACGGCGAGGCATCGAGCACGTCGGCCAGAAGGTCGTCGAAGGACTTCGTGGGCACCCATCCAGTGGCAGCCTGCAATCTAGTCGCGTCCCCCACCAGCGCTGGCACGTCGACCGCGCGGACCAGCGCCGGGTCGGTCGTGAGGTCCGCCGTCGCGCCAACGAGGGCCAGCATCCGCCGGGCGATCGTCGCCACGTCGTGGCCGGTGCCGCTGGCGACGTTGTACACCTGCCCGGGTTCGCCCCGTGCCAGCAGCGCCACGTACGCCCGGGCCACGTCGTCGACGTGCAGCCAATCGCGGACCGGGGTGGTGTTGCCGAGCGCGAGGGTCCGCGATCCGTCGCGCGCCAGCGCCTTGATGCGGAGCGCGAGCGAGGGAATCAGGAAGGTCGGCGCCTGGCCCGGCCCGCCGTGATTGAACGAGCGCGTGCAGATCACGCGCACGCCGGCGCCACGAAAGGCCTCGAGCGCCACCACCTCCTGGGCCGCCTTGGTCGCCGCATACACCGTCTGCGGACGCTGCTCCGCCGACTCCCGCAGCGGGAGGTCGGCGACCTCGTGCCGCCCGTACTGCTCCGCGGACCCGATCACCAGCACCACGGGATCGAGCGACCCGCCGTCACGCCGTGTCCGCACCCCGGCGAGGAGCCGGGCACAGATGCCGATGTTGACCTCGTAGGTGAGCCCCGGGTCCTGCTGCGCGGCGACGACGTGGGCGATGCCCGCGAGGTGGATGATCGCGTCGGGGCGGACCGCATCGAGGAGCGCGCCGGTCGCGTCCGCGGCGCGGAGGTCCACCGTCTGCCAGCGCACGGCCGAGCGTTCGCCGGCGGACAGGGTGCCGGCTCCGGGCGATGAGGACGCGGACGCGCCGGTCACGTCCCACCCGTCGGCCAGCAGTCGCCGGGCCAGGTACTGCCCGACGAAGCCGGCGGCCCCCGTGACGAGGGCGCGCGGGCTCACGCCTTCGCGTACCGGGCGAGGTCCGCGTCGACCATCATCTTCACGAGCCCATGGAAGGTCACGGTGGGGGTCCACCCGAGTTGCGCCTTCGCCTTCGCCGGGTCGGCCACGAGCAGGTCGACCTCGGCCGGCCGGAAGAACTTGGGATCCTGCACCACATGGTCGTGCCAATCGAGGTTGACGGCACCGAACGCCGCCTCCACCAGCTCGCGCACGGTCCAGGTCTCCCCCGTGCCGATCACGAAGTCGTCCGGCCGGTCGAGCTGCAGCATGCGCCACATGGCGTCCACATAGTCGCCGGCAAAGCCCCAGTCGCGCCGGGCGTCGAGGGTGCCGAGGCGGACCTCCGTGGCGAGCCCGTGCTTGATGCGCGCGACGGCGTCCGTGACCTTGCGGGTCACGAACTCGGTGCCGCGGCGCGGGCTCTCGTGGTTGAAGAGGATGCCGCTGACGGCGTACAGGTTGAACGACTCGCGATAGTTCACGGTGATCCAGTGGCCATACACCTTGGCCACGCCGTACGGCGATCGCGGATAGAACGACGTCTCCTCCCGCTGGGGCGTCTCCTGCACCTTGCCGTACATCTCGCTCGACGAGGCCTGGTAGAAGCGCGCCTTCGGGGCCGCCTTGCGCATGGCCTCGAGGATGCGCGTGACGCCGAGGGCCGTGAACTCGCCGGTCAGCACCGGTTGCGTCCACGACGTCTGCACGAAGCTCTGG
>JANLSF010000446.1:0-5029 GCA_031362285.1 Gemmatimonadota bacterium
CCGTGATGGGCGCCGGCATCAGCTTGCGCGCGAGGCCCTGGGTGAGCAGGTAGGGCCCGAGGCCCATCGACTCGCCGTAGCTCGACGACGTGCGCGCGAAGTACATCGGGCGCTCGGGGAAGGCGTCCTGGATCATGCGGAGCACGAAGATGTCGGCGCGCTCGAGGACGCCATGCTGCAGCGACTTGGGGTCGATCCGGGCCGTCAGGTTCCCCTTCTGGAAGAGCTGGGCCTGCGGCATGTCCACGTACAGCGGCACCTTGTCGGCGTCGTCGAGCGACATGTTGATGGGGCCGCGCGCCGGCTTGGGCCACGTGCCGTCGCGATACACGGCCGGGCCCGTGGCCTTGTCGTACGCGTACACCGGGCGCCGGATGATCTGCCGCGTGTACCACTCCGTGTTGAGGAGCGAGGTGTTGGCGACGACGACGTCGGGGCGGATGCCCTCCACTTCCTGCGCATACCAGAGCGGGAAGGTGTCGTTGTCACCCACGGTGACCAGCACCGCGTACGGCTCCACCGAGTTGAGCAGGTCGTGCGCGAAGTCGCGCGTGTCGGTTTCGCCGGCCCGCGGCGCCCACTTGGCATTGCCGAACATCGGGGCGGCGGCGATGAGCAGCACCGGCAGCCCCATCAGCCAGCCCCGCTGTGTGGGCAGGGTGATCGAGCTCTTGCCGAGCACGACGGTCTCGCTCTGCGCGAGCTGCGAGACGGTCTCCCAGACGAAGGCGAGCCCCAGCGCGGCCCAGACGCTCCACGCCGAGAACGACCACAGGAAGAAGTAGTCGCGGTCACGCACCTCCCGCGGCACGTTCTCGGTGAGTTCCGGTGACTGCGACGCGCCGTACTTGAAGTTGAGGTAGTAGATGAGGAGCAGCGTGAGCGTGAACATCAGCGGCCCGAAGAAGGAGAAGCTTCGTCGGTCCCGCTGCCAGTGCACGTACCCGCCCAGGATCCCCAGCAGGAGGAAGATCACGGCGAGGGCGGTCTGCACCCCCGGGGCGACCGAGTCGCCGTCCCGCCACCACTGCCACTTGAAGTAGAGCCACCACATCCCCATCTGGGCGGAGAGGGGGGCCTGCCGCGTGCCGAGTTCCGGCTTGCCGTACTGGCCGCGGTTGAAGTTGTACATGAAGGCGTCGTACGTGCCCTTGCTGAACGTGCAGTCGAACTTGAGGCCGGCGCGGCACCCCGTGGGGTCGCCCTCGTTCATCGGCGGGTTGTGCGCGGCGCGGATCGGCTGCGTCGCGAACACGGAGCCGCCGAGCACGACGGCGCCGAGGATGGCGAGCAGGAGCTTCCAGCGGAGCAGGGTGCGCGGGCGGCGGATGATCACCGCGATGGCGATGGCCGGCCCGGCGAGCATCCCGGCCATGTGGTTGGCGTAGCCGAGGCCGCACAGGTAGGCCACGAGCACGAGCACGCGGTCCGCCTTCCGGCCATCCGGCTCGTCGCACCAGCGGACCGTGAGCCACGAACAGATCGCGAGACCCGCCAGCGCGATGGTGTAGACCTTCTCGTTCACGACCGACTGGTTCCACACCGTGAAGGCGCTGGCGCCGATCAGGGCCGATATCGAGGCGACGACCAGCCGCGTCCAGCGCTGCTCGAACCAGGCGACGAGCACCCGTTCCGTGATCAGGAACCACATCCCGGCCGAGACGGCGCTCGCAATCGCATTCAGCACGTTGATGCGCGTGGCGATCGTGGGCGCGATCGGCAGGATCGTGGCGACGCGCCCGATGAGCACGAAGAACGGGTTCCCCGGCGGGTGCGGGATCCCGAACGTGTACGCCGCCGTGATGTACTCGCTCGTGTCCCACATCGCCGTGGAGGGGGCGAGGGTCAGGAGGTAGAGCGTCAGGACCGCGAGGGCGGCAATGCCGGCCGCGAGGTAGGACGGTCGGAGGTCGGGCTCGGTCGCGCGGAGTGCGGTCATGGAGTCGTCGGGGCGGGCGGCATGCCGGAGGGGGCAGCCAAGTCAGGCGGGCAAACCGTGTAATCTCGCCCCCTCCCACCCCGGTGGACAACCGCAGGACGCGAAGGGTTGGCTCAGGTGAGGGAGGGAGCCGGACCTCCCGGCTACCCGTCGGGACTCGGGGGCGTTCCCGAGCCGTCGACGAGCCGGTGCGCGCCGGGGCGGTGCTAGTGCCGGAAGAGCCGCTGTCCCGTGAAGATCATCGCCATGCCGTGCGCGTTGGCGGCCGCGATGACTTCCTCGTCGCGCACCGACCCGCCCGGCTGGATGATCGCCTTGACCCCCGCCTCGGCCGCCTGGTCGATCCCGTCCCGGAAGGGAAAGAAGGCGTCGGAGCCGAGCGCCGCGCCGGTCGTGTCGTGCCCGAGCGTCTTCGCCTTGTGGACGGCGACGAAGGCGGCATCGACGCGCGACATCTGTCCGGCCCCGATCCCGATCGTGGCGCCGCCCCGGGCCAGCAGGATCGCGTTGGACTTCACGCTGCCCACCGCGCGCCAGGCGAACCGGAGGTCGTGCATCTCGTCGGCCGTGGGCGCCCGGGCACTCACCACCTTCCACGTGGCCTCGTCGAAGGTGACCGGCGTGGGCTCCTGCACGAGCAGGCCGCCCCGCACGTGCTTGACGTCGAGCTCGCCGGCGCCCCAGCCGGCGCTGCCCTGGAGCACGCGCAGGTTCTTCTTGCGCCCGAGAATCTCCACGGCCTCATCGCTGAACGCGGGAGCCACGACGCACTCCACGAACAGCGCCGAGACGAGGTCGGCCGCCTCCGTGTCCACCGGCACCGTGAAGGCAATGACCGAGCCGAAGGCCGACACGGGATCGCAGGCGAGCGCCTTCCGGTAGGCGTCGGCCGCGCTGGTGCCCACGGCAAGGCCGCAGGGCGTGGTGTGCTTCACGATGGCGCAGGCGGGCTGGTCGCGAAACGGGTCGGCCGCCAGCATCGCCCCATCGAGGTCGAGGAAGTTGTTGAACGAGAGCTCCTTGCCGCCCTTCTGCACGAGGGCGCCGAGGCCGCGCCCCCTGCCATGCGCATAGAAGGCGGCGCGCTGCCCCGGGTTCTCGCCGTACCGGAGCATCTGCTGCCGCTCGACGGCCATCGACAGCCGCTCGGGAAACAGTTCGCCGCGCTGCGCCGCGAACCAGCCGCTGATGGCGGCGTCGTAGGCCGCCGTGTGGGCGTAGACCTTCTCGGCGAGGTCGCGCCGCAGGTCCGCATCGCCGCCGTCGGCGAGGGCACCGAGCACGCGCACGTAGTCGGCGGGATCCACGACCACGGTCACGCTGGCGAAGTTCTTCGCGGCCGAGCGCAGCATCGACGGGCCGCCGATGTCGATCTGCTCGATGACCGCCTCGGCGTGGATGTTCGCCTTGGCGGCCGTCTCGCGGAAGGGATACAGGTTCACCACGACCACGTCGATCGGCGTGATGCCGTGGGCGGCGATGGCCGCCATGTGCTCGGCCAGGTCGCGCCGCGCGAGCAGGCCCCCGTGCACCACCGGGTGCAGCGTCTTCACCCGGCCATCGAGCATCTCGGGGAAGTGCGTGACGTCGCTGATGTCGGCCACCGCGAGGCGCGCGGCGCGCAGCGCCTTGGCGGTGCCGCCCGTGGAGACGAGGTCGAAGCCGAGGCCGACGAGCCCGGTGGCGAAGTCGACGAGGCCCGACTTGTCGGAGACGGAGAGGAGGGCGCGCGGCATGGCGAAGGTGGTGGAAAGACGGGGCGCACGAACCGCGAGGCGGAGCGCCGCAAGCGGGTTACGGAGTGATCGGGAGCAGCAGGTCCATGCCGACGGCGGGCAGCATGCCCGGGAGGGCGAACGGTTGGTCGGCGTGGGTACCGGTGGCATCGACGATCACGCGATCGTCAGCATCGAGCCGGGCATGCCCGGTGGCAACGGCCGCCACGGCGCGCGGCAGGAGCAGGTGCTCCACGGCGAGCACGCGGCGACCGAGGGTCTCGGCCGTGTCCTGCGGCAACACGGGCACCGGCCACTGCGCGATGATCGGGCCGCGATCGTACGCGTCGTCCACGAAATGGACGGTCGCGCCGGAGACCCGCGCCCCGCTCGCGATGACGGCCGCATGCACCCGCCGGCCATACATCCCCGGGCCCCCGAACGCCGGGAGCAGGGCCGGGTGCACGTTGATCACGCGGCCGCGGTAGAGCCGGGTGACGGGCGCGGGGACGAACTTCAGGTAGCCGGCGAGCACGAGCAGGTCGAGACGGAAGGTGCCGAGGCGCTCAAGGAGCGCGTCGGCATCGGCGTGGTCAACCGTGTCCACCGGGACGTCCCGGGCGCGGCCGCGGTCGAGGGCGCCGGCCATCACCCGATCGGAGCCGACCCACACGACCTCGGCCAGCCCCTGACCGACGTCATCGAAGTAGTCGAACAGCGACTGGAGGTTGCTGCCGCCACCGGAGGCCAGCACGCCGATGCGCGCCGGGCGGCTGGGAGTCGGGGCCGTCATGCGACAATGCTACGGCGCATCGTCATGCTCAGCCAGCGCCCAGCACGCGATCCACGGCGACGGCGAGCGACGGGGCGAGGCCGGCTTCGCGCTCGGCGACCTCGAGGTCGTCCGGCGGCGTGTCGGGGCCCGGCACGAGGATGCCGCGCCCGCCGAACGCGTGCGCCGGCTGCACGTCGCGCCAGCGATCGCCGATGGCGACGACCCGCGCAGCGTCGAGGTCCAGCTCCGCGATGGCCTGGTGGTGCAGCAGCGTACCCGGCTTGCGGCACGCACAGGGCGTGGCCGGCGCGTGCGGGCAGTGGTAGTGCCGGTCGATCAGGGCGCCCTGCTCCCCGAGCATCGCGTCGACGCGGTCGCGCACCGCGTCGTAGTCGTGCTCGGTGAGGTAGCCACGGCCGATGCCCGACTGGTTGGTGATGACCACCACGGCCCATCCGGCCGCGTTCAGGCGGCGGATCGCCGTCGCCGCACCGTCGAGAAGCGTCACCTGGTCGGGGCGCGCGATGTAGTGCACGTCCTCGATGATGGTGCCATCGCGGTCGAGGAAGGCCACGGGGCGACGCGCGGTCATGGCGCGGG
>JANLSF010000448.1:0-9354 GCA_031362285.1 Gemmatimonadota bacterium
GCCTTCGCGGTGTCGGGCAGGGTGATGCCGGCCACCACGCCCAGCGCCACGGCCACCAGCACGCGGAAGGTCAGGTTGTTCAGGAGTCGACGCATGAGATCCCGGTGGGGCTCCTAGTCGGTGAGCGCGGGGGCGGCCGCACGCTGGCGCCGCGCGAGCCGGACATCGGGGAGTCGCATCGTGACGAGCGTGCCGATGATGGCCACGCCCAGTCCGGTGGCGAAGAGCGTCCGGACCCCGTGCGTGATCGCCTCGCGACCGGTGGGCGTGGCCGCCAGCGCGCCCACGGCCGAGAGCCCGCCCTCGACGCCGACGTCCTGAGCCGCGGCGCCGAGGATGCCGGCGAAGATCGACCCCATCACGGCCACGCCGAGGACCTGGCCCAGCGCCCGCGAGAAGGTGACGCTCGCCGTGGCGACGCCGATCTTGTCCATCGTCACCGCATTCTGGATGGCCATCGTGAACAGCGGCAGCGTGGGCCCCATGCCGAGGCCCACGAGGGCCATGCGCATCGACACGGTGAGAAGCGAGCTGTCGCTCGAGAGCGTGGTGGCCATGAGCAGGAAGCCCGAGAGCAGCAACGCCATGGCGACGAGCAGCACGGGCTTGTAGCGCCCCGACCGCGATGCGACCTGGCTCCCGGTGGCCGCGCCCGTGACGATGCCCAGCGTCAGGGGCAGCATGCCGAGCCCGGCCTTGGTGGCACTCACGCCCACCACGTTCACGAGGAACAACGGCAGGAACACGGGCCCGGCGAGGAAGCTCATGCCGAGGATCAACGAGCCCGCATTCGATATGGCGTACGTCGACCCGGAAAAGAGCGAGAAGTCCATGATCGGCTCGGCCGCGCGCCGCTCCTGCCACACGAACAGCGCGCCCGACACGACGCTGAGCGCGAACAGCCCGACGATCAGGGGCGAGCCCCAGAGGAGCCCGGCCTCGCCCGGCACGACCTGCGTGCGCCCGAAGCTCAGCGCCACGAGGAAGGGGGCGATGCTCGCGATCAGCAGCAGCGCGCCCGGGATGTCCACGTGCAGCGCCTCGCCCGGTTTCCGCAGGGTGATGTTGGGCATGCGTCGCCATACGAGCGCGATCGCCAGCAACCCCAACGGCAGGTTCACGAAGAACACCCAGTGCCACGACAACCGGTCCGTGAGGAAGCCGCCGAGCAGGGGTCCGATCACGCTCGACACGCCGAAGACGGCGCCGAACAACCCCTGGTACTTCCCGCGCTCCGCCGGCGGATACAGGTCGGCGATGACCGAGAAGGCGCTCGTGTAGAGGGCCGCGGCGCCCAACCCCTGCGCGGCGCGAAAGCCGATCAGGCTCCACGTGCTCCACGCGAAGCCGCAGAGCATGGAGCCGCCGAGGAAGAGCACGATGCCGACGAGCAACACGAGCTTCCGCCCCACCTGGTCGGACAGTTTCCCGTACACCGGCACCATGACGGTCGTCGTCACGAGGTACGCCGTGGTCAGCCACGGGTACAGGGCGGGGACGATGTGCAGGTCCTTCTGGATGGCCGGGCCGGCCGTTCCCACCACGGTCTGGTCGAGTGCCGCGAGGAAGAGCCCGATCAGCGACCCCGCCATGGTCACCATCTTGTCGCGGTGCGGCAGGTCGTACCCGGGCGACTGCGGAGGGCCACCGGCGTGCGGTGGCGGCGGGGCTGGCGAGGCGGCGGCGGTCGGGTCTGTCATGCGGTGGTGGAGGATAGCACCGGGCGACGGTGCGCGATATGTTCGCTTGGGACCCCCTCTCGCACGGGATGTAGCCGTGGCCCACGACGACGACCAGAGCAGCAGGCAGATCCACTCCCGGCCCGGCAGCCAGGAGATTGACGTGTTCGGGGTCAGTCATGTGGGGCTCAAGCGCAGCGACAACCAGGACTCGTACCTGATCGCGAGCCTCCACAACGCGCTCGTGATCCACGACTCGTCGCTCGAGGGGAGCGACCCCACGCTCATCACCAGCTCGCGCCGCGGCATGCTCTTCCTCGTGGCCGATGGCGTGGGGGGCGGCGCCGGCGGCGCCGAGGCGAGCCAGTCAGCCATGCGCGCCGCCGCCCGCTACGTGAGCGAGGCGATGCCGTACTACTCCCGCGCCGAGCTCGAGTCGGAGTCGAGCTTCCTGCGGCAGATGATCCGCGCCGTGGAGCTCACGCACCAGATGGTGCTCGAAGCGGGCGAACGCGATGGCACGGTGCGCGGCATGGCGACCACGCTGACGATGGTCACCATCGTGTGGCCGCACGCCCACCTGGTGCACGTGGGCGACAGCCGCTGCTACCGGCTGCGCGACGGCAAGCTCGAGCAGCTCACCAAGGACCAGACGATGGCGCAGATGTTCCTCGACTCGGGCACGATGACCCCCGAGGAGATCGAGAACTCGCGCCTCAAGAACGTCCTCTGGAGCGCGCTGGGCGCGCAGGAGCTGGCTCCCGACGCCTTCGTCACCGATGTCCGCTGGGCCGACCGGATGCTGCTCTGCAGCGATGGGCTGACCAAGCACGTGAGCGACGACGAGATCGCCGCCCACATGGCCAAGGCGCTGTCGTCGGAAGCGATCGCCAACGAGTTGCTCGCCCTCGTGCTCGAGCGCGGCGCGTCGGACAACGTCACGCTGATCATGGGGCAGATGACCCCACTTGCCGGTTGACCGGCGGCCCCACTCGCTAGCTTCGACCCCTATGCTCCCTGTCGTCGCCCTCGCCCTCCTCGCCGCCGCGCCGGTGGCGCCTGCCGCGCGTGCGTGCGCCGCGCCCGTCGCCGTCGTCGTCGTGGTCGTGGCCGACTCCACCCCGACCCCCGCCGCCCTCTGGCAGGGGGGGATGACCTTCGGCGAGTTCAGCAGCCGGTTCAAGAGCCGCAAGGACGCCTGGGAAAAGCGGAACAGTTGGGGCGCCTTCCCCGACCTCACGGCCGCGCGCATGCGGGCGATCACCGCACCGCTCCGCATACTCGTGGTGGCCGAAGAAGAGTGCGGCGATTCCATGAACTCCATTCCGTACCTCGTGCGGCTGGTGGCGCTCGCGCCGTCCATCGAGGTGCGCATCGTGGATTCGAAGCGGGGGCTCTCGGTCATGGAGGCGCACCGGACGGTGGACGGTCGTGCCGCCACCCCCACGATCGTCGTTATCGACCAGGCCGACCGCGTGGTGGCCTGCTGGGTGGAGCGCCCCGCCGCGCTCATTCGCTGGAGCAAGACGCCCAAGGACTCGCTCGCCGCCGACCAGCGCTTCGGCGGCCGCCTGGCCTGGTACGAGAACGACAAGGGCGCGTCGGCGATGGCCGAGTGGGTGCCGCTGCTCGAGGGCGCCGGCGCCGGCCGGTTGGCCTGCGGCAGCTAGGCGCGCCCGCGTGAGCGAGCCCACGCCGGCATCGGCCCTGCGCTGCCCCTCGTGTGGCGCGGCGGCGAGCGAGGATGCCGGCACCTGCGGCTACTGCGGCGCGAACCTCGCCGTGGTCGGCTGCCCGAGTTGCTTCGCGCACCTGTTCGCGGGCATGCGCTACTGCCCGCGCTGCGGCACCGAGACGGCGCGCACGGAAGAGGGTGCGACCGACATCCCGTGCCCGGATTGCCGCACGCCCCTCGCGCGCGTCCGCGTGGGCGCGCTGACCCTCGGAGAGTGCGCCACCTGCCGCGGTCTCTGGCTCGACGCCGAGCTGTTCGGGCGGCTCATCGACAGCCAGGAGACGCGCGCCACGGTGATGCGCTGGCACGTCGAGTCGGCCAGCTCGCTGGTCGCCGCGGTGGTGCCGCGGGTGCGCTACCGGGCCTGCCCGCGCTGCAGAAAGCTCATGAACCGGGTGAACTTCGCCCGCGTCAGCAAGGTGATCGTGGACGTCTGCAAGACGCATGGCACCTGGTTCGATCGCGACGAGCTGTTCCGCGTCGTGACGTTCGTGCAGGACGGCGGACTCGAGCGCACGCACGAAGTGGAGCGGGAGCGCGACACGGAAGAGAAGCGGCGCATGGCCGAGCAGCTGCGGATGATCGCGCACATGAACGCCGAAAGCCCGCGCCCGCTGGGGATGGCGCAGCGGCAGGGCACGGGATCCCCGTCGGACCCGTTCGGCAGCCCGATCGAGCGTTTCCTCGCCATCTTCCTGTCGTAGGGCGCGCCCTCTGGACGGAACGCGGCGCTGGCCCCATCGTTGCACCATGCCGACTTCGCGCCGCGACTTCATGCGAGAGGCGTCCGTCCTGCTGGGCGGCGCCGCGTTCCTTCCACGACAGCTGGCGCTGAACGCCCACGCTCGACGCGCCCCCGACCAGCTGAGCCGCCTCGGCGTGCAGTTGTACACGGTGCGCTCGCTGATGGAGAAGTCGGTGGAGCGCACGCTCGCCCAGGTGGCAGAAGCCGGCTACAGCGAAGTGGAGTTCGCCGGCTACTTCGGACGCACGCCGGCGCAGGTCGCCGATCGGCTCGCGCAGTACGGGCTGACCTCCCCATCGGCGCACGTGGGGCTGCCGGAGATGCGTGGCGCCGACTGGCCGAGGCACGTGGAAACGGCCGCCCGCATCGGACAGACGTGGCTGGTCCTCGCCTGGATCCCCGACGCCGACCGCGCGTCGGTGGAGAAGTACAAGGCGGTGGGCGACTCGCTCCTCGCCGCCGCCGAGGTGGCGAAGAAGGCCGGGGTGCGCGTGGGCTACCACAACCATGACTTCGAGTTCGCGCCGCTCGGTGCCTCCTGTGGCCTCGACGTGCTCCTCGAGCACACCAAGGGGACCGACATCATCTTCGAGCTGGACCTCTACTGGGCGACCAAGGCCAGCGCCGACCCGCTCGCGTACTTCGCGAAGTGGCCGGGGCGGTTCCCGCTCGTGCACGTGAAGGACTCGTCGGGCGCGCCCACGCACACCATGGTGGACGTGGGCAAGGGGCAGATCGACTTCGGCAAGATCTTCGCGCAGCGTGCGATCGCGGGCACGACGCATTTCTACGTGGAGCACGACCAGCCCCGCGACCCGCTGCAGACGATCACGGCGAGCGCGGCCTACCTGCGCGCCCTCAACTTCTGAACCGGACCGTGACGCTCACTCGGCGGGACTTCATGGGCACAGGGGCGGCAGCGGCGGTGGGCGTGGCCCTCGGCGCGCGGGCGCCGGGCGATTCGTCCGCCGGCCGCATCAAGCAGTCAGCGTCGCGCTGGTGCTACCAGAAGATCCCGCTCCCCGAGCTGTGCCGCGCCGGGAAGGCGATGGGGCTCGTGGCCATCGACCTGCTGCAACCGGCCGAGTGGGACGTGGTGAACGAGGCGGGGCTGGTGTGCTCCATGGGCTACCCCGCGGACCGGCGCGACTTCCTGCGCACGGGGTTCACCAACGCGGCCAACCACCCGATGCTGCTCAAGGAGCTCGAGGCCACGTTGCCGCTGGCCAGGACGAAGCGGGTGCCCAACCTCATCGCGATGTTCGGCAATCGCGACGGACGGAGCGACCGCGAGGCCATCGCCAATGCGATCGCCGGGCTCAAGCGGATCGCACCGCTCGCCGAGGAGACGGGGGTGACCGTCTGCGTGGAGCTGCTCAACTCCAAGGTGGACCACAAGGACTACCACGGCGATCGCACCTGGTTCGGCGTGGAGGTCATGCAGGGGGTGGACTCGCCCCGCGTGAAGCTCCTCTATGACATCTACCACATGCAGATCATGGAAGGGGACGTCATCCGCACGATCCGCGACACCGCCCCCTGGCTCGGGCACTTCCACACCGGCGGCGTGCCGGGACGGAACGAGCTCGACGAGTCGCAGGAGCTCAACTGGCGCTCCGTGATGCGCGCGATCGCGGGCACGGGCTACCAAGGGTACGTGGCGCACGAGTTCGTGCCCACGCGCGACCCGCTCACCTCGCTCCGCGAGGCGGTGCAGCTCTGCGACGTGTGAGTCGTTGAGGTGGGGCCCTCCGCCTCGCCTACACGCGCCCCAGCTCGGCCTGCAGCCGCTCCACCAGCGTCCGGAGCACCTTCACGCGGGCGAACTTCTTGTCGTTCGCCTCGACGAGCACCCACGGGGCGATCGCCGTGGAGGTGCGTTCGACCATGTCGCACACCGCCTCGGCGTAGCTCTCCCACTTCTTGCGATTGCGCCAGTCGTCCGCAGTGATCTTGAACTGCTTGAAGCTCACCTGCTCGCGCTGCTTGAACCGCTTGAGCTGCTCCT
Source organism: Gemmatimonadota bacterium (assembly GCA_031362285.1). Classification (GTDB taxonomy): domain Bacteria; phylum Gemmatimonadota; class Gemmatimonadetes; order Gemmatimonadales; family Gemmatimonadaceae; genus JACPPC01. Next base: position 6,168 of record JANLSF010000448.1, read on the forward strand.
GCTTGCTGATCGCGAGCCAGAACTTGATGATGATCGCGCCGTGCCGCGAGAGTTCCTGCTCGAAGTCGTTGATCTCGCCATAGGCGCGGCGCCAGTCGGCCTCCTGGGCGAACCCCTCCACCCGTTCCACCAGCACGCGTCCGTACCAGGTGCGGTCGAAGATCGTCATGCGACCCTGGCGCGGCAGGTGACGCCAGAAGCGCCAGAGATACGGCCGCGCGCGCTCCTCGTCGGAGGGGGCGGCCACGGGGACCACGCGCAGGATCCGGAGGTCCACCGCGGCCGTGACGCGCCGGATCGTGCCCCCCTTCCCAGCCGCGTCGTTCCCCTCGAAGGCGACGACCAGCGACCGCTCGGCGAACTTCGGGTGGCGGGTGAGGCGGGCAAGCTGCCCCTGGTACTTGGTGAGCAGTTTGTCGTACCGCGCATCGGTGACGTTCTGCGTGAGGTCGAGCTCGCTCAGCACCGTCTTCCGGTCGATGGGCGTGGTGCGGATCGGCTTGTGGTCCGGGGCGCGGCGATCGGCGGGGCGAGCGAGCCGCTGGCGGATGGCCGTGAGCAGCGTCTCGCCGAGCATGAGCTTGCGGTACTCCTCATCGGAGCCGTCGATGATCGTCCACATGGCATGCCCCACGCTGGTGCGGCGGAGGGCGCGCTCGGAGATGGCGCGGAAGCTGTCGTAGCTCTTGAACCGCTTCCAGTCGTCGCGGGTCACGCGCCAGCTCGTCTCGGCATTGTCCTCGAGGGCGTGGAGCCGCTTCTTCTGGACCTTCTTGGCGAGGTGGAACCAGGCCTTGTGAAGGAGCACGTCCTCGTCGGCGAGCATGCGCTCGAAGCGGGCGATCTCGTCGAGGCTGCGCTCGAAGGCGGCCTCGCGCCCCTTCCCCTTCCCCATCACCCGGTCGACGATCGGCTGCGTGTACCAGTTGCCGAAGAAGATCCCGATGCGCCCCTTGGGCGGGAGCATGCGCCAGTAGCGCCACATGGGCGCCCGCTCGCGCTCCTCGTCGGTGGGGACGTCGTACGCATTGACCTCGACAAAGCGCGCGTCGAGCCACGTGGTGAGCGCCGCCACCGACTCGCCCTTGCCGCCGGCCTCGACGCCATTGATGAGCACGGCGACGGAGAAGTCCTTCCGTTTCGCCAGTTCGACCTGCGCCGCCAGCAGCCCCTCGCGCAGTTCCGCCTCGCGCTTGGCAAAGGTGGCCTTGTCGACCCTGTGCCCCAGTTCCGCGTCTTCGAACATGGCTCTCCCCTGGCGCCGTGGCATGGGCCGCTCTGGCGGCCCCTCTGGCCGGGGCACAACTTCTCCCCGCTCCTCACGATTGTGCCGCTTCGGGCGCCCGTTGTCCATTGCCCGCTCGGCCGCCCTGCCCGGGAAACCCTCATGGACCGACGCGACGCCCTTCGTCTCTTTGCCGCCACGGCGGTGGCCCCCCGCTTCTTTGGCTGGGACACCGACGCCCTGATCGACGGCGTGCGCAGCCACCTCGCACACCACGGTCGAGCGCGACCGGCACGAGCAGCCGGGGCGTACCGGTTCCAGCTGCTCACCGCGCCGCAGCAGGCGCTGGTGGATGAGCTCACGGAGCTGGTGCTGCCCGCCACCGACACGCCGGGGGCGCGGCAGGCGCGCGTGGTGGAGTTCGTGGACGTGATCCTCGCGGAGTGGGCGACCGCCAACGACCGGACGCTGTTCCTGAACGGTTTGGCCGACGTGGAGGCGCGCGCACGCGCGAAGGGGGCGGCCACGTTCGTGTCGGCGCCGATGGGCGACAGAATGGCGATCTGCCGGGAGCTGGACGACGCGCTCACGGCGGCCCGGCTCGCCACGAAGCGGTGGCGCGACGGCGGCCAGGCCGGCGCCCAGCCGGTGGATCATCGGGGTCAGTTCTGGCATCACCTGCGCAACCTGACGGTGGCCGGCTACTACACGTCGGAGGTGGGATACACGCGCGAACGGAAGGCGGTCATCATCCCCGGCATCTACACCCCCTGCATGCCCACGGCGGGGCGCTGACGATGGCCAACAGCTATGACGCGATCGTCGTCGGGTCCGGGATCACCGGCGGCTGGGCCGCCAAGGAACTGACCGAGAAGGGGCTCAAGACACTGGTGCTCGAGGCGGGGCGCGATATAGTACCAGAACGCGACTATACCGAGCACGTGGCGCCGTGGGAGATGAAGTTCCGCGGTCGCGGCGACCGGAACCGGCTCGCGCGCGAGCAGCCCATCCAGAAGGACTGCTACGCCTGCGACGAAATGGGATCGCACCTGTTCGTGAACGACCTCGAGAACCCGTACACGCAGGCGCCGGGCACCGACTTCAAGTTCATCCGCGGCCGGCAGGTGGGGGGGCGCTCGATCATGTGGGGCCGGCAGGTCTACCGGTGGAGCGACCTCGACTTCGAGGCCAACCTCAAGGACGGCCACGGCGTGGACTGGCCCATCCGGTACGCCGACCTCGCGCCCTGGTACGCGTACGTCGAGCGCTACATCGGGGTCACGGGGATGCGCGAAGGGCTCGCGCAGCTGCCCGACGGCGAGTTCCTGCCGCCGATGCCGTTCATGCCTCCCGAGCAGCGCATGCGCGACACCCTCGCCGCGAAGTACCCGGGCGAGCGGATGCTCACCATCGGCCGCGCGGCGGTCCTCACGCGGGCGCACAACGGGCGCGCCGCCTGCCACTACTGCGGGCCCTGCGAGCGCGGGTGCATTTCGCGCTCGTACTTCTCGTCGCTGAACGTCACGCTGCCCGCGGCACGCAAGACCGGGCGCCTCACCCTGCGCCCCGATTCCGTGGTGGAGTCGCTCGTGTGGGACGCCGCGCGCCGCCGTGTCTCGGGGGTGCGGGTGGTGGACGCGCGAACCCGCCAGGTGATCGAGTTCAACGCCAGGGTGGTCTTCCTCTGCGCCTCCACGCTCGAGTCGGCGCGACTGATGCTCAACTCCACCAGCGCCGACTGGCCCACCGGGATCGCCAACACCAGCGGCGAACTCGGACACAACCTCATGGATCACACCATGGGAGGACGCGCCAGCGGCACCTTCGACGACTGGGCCGACTGCGCGCCGTTCGGCAGTCGCCCCAACGGCATCTATATCCCGCGCTTCCGCAACGTGAAGAGCGCGCACCCGGACTTCATTCGCGGCTACGGCATGCAGGGGGGCGCCTCGCGCTCCCACG
>JANLSF010000449.1:0-2135 GCA_031362285.1 Gemmatimonadota bacterium
CGACGCCAAGGCGCAGGCCGCGATCACCCTCGCCCTCGCGATCGTGGCGACCAAGGGGCGCGTGAGCGACGCCGAGCTGGCGGCGGCGCGCGTGGCGGGCCTCACCGACGGCGAGATTGTCGAGGTGGTCGCGCATGTGGCCCTCAACATCTTCACCAACTACTTCAACAACCTCGCCGGCACCGACGTGGACTTCCCCGTCGTGGCCCTCGAGGAGGCGGCGTAACCGCATGACCCTTTCCCTCGGCCAGCTCTGGCGCTACCCGGTCAAGTCCATGGCCGGGGAGCGCATCGAGCGGGCCACCCTCACCGACCTCGGCGTGCCGGGCGACCGCCTCGTGTGGGTACGCGGCCCCGAGGGAGTGCGCACGGCCCGGCGGCAGTACCAGCTGCTGGGCCTGCGCGGCACGCTGTCAGCCGAGGGCGAGGCGCTGGTGAACGGCCACGCGTGGGACTCGCCCGAGGCGGCGGCGCTCGTGCGGGCCGCGGCGGGCGACGACGCCTGGCTCGAGCGCGCGCCGGCCGGTCACCAGTTCGACATCCTGCCGCTGCTGGTGGCCACCGATGGCGCGGTGGCCCGCTTCGGCCGCGACATCCGGCGACTCCGTCCCAACCTGCTGATCGACGGCGTGGACGGGATGGACGAGACCACGTGGGAGGGGGCCACGCTCACGATCGGCCGCGCGATCATCGAGCTCGACTCGCTGCGGGGGCGGTGCCCGATGACGACGGTGGACCCGGACACGATCACGCGGGACCCGGCCGTGCTGAAGGACATCGGGCGGCGGTTCGGGGGACGGCTGGCGCTCAATGCGGCGGTGGCGCGCGGTGGGGCGATGGCGGTGGGGGATGCGGTGGGGTTGGAGCGGGCGGCGTAGGAGGGGCCCCAAGCACCCCGAGGCGCGCGGCCGCCGCACATGGAAGTCGGCGGTCGACGCCTGGCCGGGAGAACCGTCGGGACGGCGCGCGCTGACATGGTGCCAACTGCGGACTCGCGACGCAACGACTCAGTCTCGTGCGAGTCGCGGCACGCCCGGCGCCGGTGCCGGTGCCCCGGCCGCCACTGTGCGCTCCTTCCAGAGCGAGTAGATCGCGGGGATCACGAGCAGCGTGAGCAGGGTGCTCGAGATCATCCCGCCGATCATGGGCGCGGCGATGCGACGCATGACCGTGCCTCCCGCCCCCGTCCCCCAGAGCAACGGCAACAGGCCGGCCATGATCGCGGTGACGGTCATCATCTTGGGCCGCACGCGTTCCACCGCGCCTTCCATCACGGCGTCGTACAGGTCCCGCAGGGTCGGCACTCGGCCATCGGCCCGGCGCGCGGCCCACGCATGGTCGAGGTAGATGAGCATCACCACGCCGGTTTCCGCGGCGACGCCCGCGAGCGCGATGAAGCCGATGGCCACCGCGACCGACCAGTTGTAGCCGAGCGCCCAGAGGAACCAGATCCCGCCCACGAGCGCGAATGGCAACGACAGCATCACGATCAGCGTTTCGCTCACGCTCCTGAAGTTGAAGTAGAGCAGCAGGAACACGAGGGCCAGCGTAGTCGGGATGACCAGTTTCATGGTTTCCTTGGCGCGCTCCATGTACTCGTACTGGCCGCTCCAGACCATCGAATAGCCCGCCGGCAGTGTCACGCGTGCCGCCACGACCCTCTGCGCCTCGGCCACGTAGCCGCCGATGTCACGGCCGGCGACATCCACGAACACCCACGCGGTCGGCATCGCGCCCTCGGTGCGCACGACCATCGGCCCCGCCACCGCCCGGATGCGCGCGATCTGGCCGAGCGGCACCTGGGCCGCGTTGCCACTGAGTGCGGAGCCGCCCGCCACGCCGCCACCCATGCCGCCGCCTGCCCCGCCGCCGGCCGGCGCGTGGGCAATCGGGACGAGCACCGCCGCCAGGCGCTCGGGCGTGTCGCGCAGTTCCTGCGGGTAGCGCACGCGTACCCCGAAGCGCTGGCGCCCCTCCACGGTTTGCGTGATCGTCATGCCACCGATCGCCGTGGCGATCACCGCCTGCACATCGCCGATGTTCAGGCCGTGGCGCGCCGCGGCCTCCCGGTCAATGTCGATGTCGAGGTAGTACCCGCTGACGGCACGTTCCGCGAAGGCGCTGCGCGTCCCGGG
>JANLSF010000453.1:0-6070 GCA_031362285.1 Gemmatimonadota bacterium
AGCAGTTCGATTCGCCTGAGGACCCGCCGCGTCTCGTTACGCTGCATCCGCCGCCGCGCCGTCTGGGCACGCTCATTGGCGGCACGGCGCCGGGCACCAACATGATGGTGTTCCCCGCCGGGACCGCGCTGCGGCTCCGCGCCGGCACGGTGCTCACCTTCCAGATGCACTACACGGCCAAGGGGCACGCCATGCACGACCGCACCAGCGTCGGCTTCCGCTTTGCAGCGGGGGTGCCCGACGACGAGATGCGCATGTCCGCGTTCATCAACGGGGCGTTCACGCTCCCCGCCGGGCAGAAGGACATTGCCGTTCCCTCGGAACTCGAGCCCACCGAGGCGATCAAGATCTGGGGGATCCTGCCGCACACGCACCTGCGCGGCACCGGGTGGAAGTACACGCTCGAGAAGCCGGACGGCAGCTCGGAGGTCGTCCTCGACGTGCCGCGCTACGACTTCAACTGGCAGACGTACTACTTCTTCGCGAACCCGCTCGACGTGCCGGCCAACGCGAAGCTCAAGTCGATGGCGTGGTACGACAACTCCGCCACGAACAAGAGCAATCCTGACCCCACGATCAACGTGAAGTGGGGCGACCAGACGTGGGAGGAGATGCAGTACACGGCGTTCCTGTACACGGTGAACAGCCGGAAGCTGAAGACCGCGAAGTAGCGAGCGACGCGCTACGCGCGCTGCTCCAGTCGCTCCGCGATCCACACCTTGATGATGGACTGTCGGGTCACGCCAAGCCGGGCGGCTTCGTGGTCGAGGGACTCGACCATCCACGTCGGAAAGTCCACGTTGACGCGCCGCTGTTCCTGCGTCGGCCGCCTCAGCGTCGAGAGGTCGAGTGCCTTCGCGATGTCCTTCCCCTCGTCGAACCTGCGATCGAAGTCCTTAGCCTTCATACAGGGCAACCTCCTCGGGACGCGAACGACGTACGGAGATCAGGCGGACGCGCTCACCGCGGTACGTGATGATGGCGGACCAGTGCGCTCCGGCGATGCGCCCGACGACCAGGAACCTGGGTTCGTCGACTGTGCGCGCCTGCACCTCGACCAGCGCCTCGTCCGACCAGAGCGCCTGCGCCTCGACGAAATCAATGCCGTGCTCTGCCTCATTCCCGCGGCTCGTTGATTCGTCGAACTCGAACTCCACCCGAGCCTCGTTCGGTTATGGTATAAAAACTATACCTATTCGGCGCTCCTGTCAATCGGACTCGAGCAACCCCATCTCCACCATCACGATCGCAACGCCTCCAGCACCTCGCCGAACCGCGGGTGCGCCTGCAGCGCCCCGATGTCCGGCCAGTTGAACCAGATCGGGCCGATGGCGTCGCGGAGCCGCGCCGAGGCGATCGCGTGCTCCAGCGCCTCATCGATGCGCCCGAGGTAGCACGCCGAGATGGCTCGCGAGAAGAATGGCACGTGCGATGTCACCGCGCGGGCGGTCAGCTCCGCATGCACCGCCTCGGCGCGCACCCGGTCGCCCTGCTGCATGTAGAGCCCGGTGAGCGAGTGCAGCAGCCATGGGTGGCGGCCGAACTGCTCGATCGCTGCGTCGACCGTGGTGAGCCCCGCGTCGGTCTCGCGCGCCCAGGTCTGGGCCCACGCCATGGCATAACACGGTGGGAAGGCCGTCGGATCCACGGCGCGCCCGCGCGTCAGCTCGGCGATGCTCGCCGCGTGCCGCCCCAGCACGCCCAGGCCGATGCCGACGATGGTCGAGCACATCGGGTTGAGGGGGTCGTCGGTCACCGCCTGCTGCATCTCCGCAAGTGCCCGGGCTTCCTCCTGCCCGCGTTGGAGGATGATGAATCCCCACGCCGCTTGCAGGGCACGGATCTCCGACTGGCGCGGATCGACCGCGAGGGCGCGCTGCCACATCGCGAAGCAGCGATCGGTCTCGAGGAGATTGTTCAGGAGGAGGGTGGCGAAGTGCCCGAGCGCTTCTGAATTGTCCGGATCGAGTTCAAGGGCCCGCTGGAACGCGCGCTCCGCCAGCGGAAAGGTCTCGGCGAAGGTCGAGAATCCATACTGCGCCTTCACGCGCAGCGCCTGACCGAGGCCGCCGTGCGAGGCTGAGGAATCGGGCGCCAGCGCGATCGCTCGCTCGAAGCAGTCAATGGCAGCGAGGATCTGGCGGCCGCGCTGCACCGTGAGCGCGCGCCCCCGCACCACGAGTGCGTACGCCTCCACCTCCGCGGTGGTGGCCGGCGCCGCAGGCTCGGCCGGCGTGGCGAAGGTGAGCTGCAGCCGGTCGGCAATCGCGCCGGCGATCTCGTCCTGCACGGCGAACACGTCCACCAGCTCGCGGTCGTAGCGCTCCGACCAGAGCTGGTAGCCGTCCGCCACCGCCATCAACTGTGCGGTGATGCGAATCCGGTTCCCCGCCTTGCGCACGCTCCCCTCGAGCACGGTGGCGACGTGCAGCTTCTCGCCCACGACGCGCAGCTCCTCGTGCTTGCCCTTGAACGAGAAGGCCGACATGCGGGCCGCGACGTGCAGCCCGTCCACCCGCGAGAGCGCATTGATGATGTCCTCGGCGATGCCGTCGCCGAAGAACTCGTTGTCCTTGTCGGGGCTCAGGTTGGTGAACGGCAGGACGGCGATGGACTGCGCCGGTGCCGCGTTCGCGGCGGGCGACGCGGCCGCCTCGACCTCGCGCAGCGCCGTCAGCCACTCGGCGGCCGTGGCCGGGCGGTCCATGGGGGTGCGCTGCAAGGCCCCCTGGAGGGCGCGCGCCACCGGGCGCGGCACCCCTTCGCGCATCGCCGTGATGTCGGCCGGCACCTGCACGAACCGCTTGGCGATCACCGCCTGCGCGTTCGGCCCCGTGAACGGCGGCTCCCCCGCGAGCATCTCGTAGAGCACGCACCCCAGCGAGTAGAGGTCGGAACGACCGTCCACTTCCTCGCCCACCGCCTGTTCCGGGCTCATGTACGCCGGCGTGCCGACGCTCATCCCGGCCTGCGTCAGCGTGTCGTGCCCGGCCGCGCTCACCGCCTTGCCGATGCCGAAGTCGGCCACGAGCGCGTGGCCATCCTGCAGCATGATGTTCTCGGGCTTGATGTCGCGGTGCACCACCCCCTGCCGGTGCGCGTGGTCGAGCGCGCCGGCCACTTCCTGCGCAATGCGCACGGCCTCGTCCACGGGAAGCCGGCCCACCACGCCCAGCCGGTCGCGCAACGACTGCCCCTGCACGTTGGGCATCACGTAGAAGAGCGCCCCGGCCGCGTCGCCCGAATCGAACAGGGGCAGGATGTGCGGGTGGCTCAGCTTTGCGGCGAGCTGGATCTCGCGCAGGAATCGCTCGCGTCCCACCGACTCGGCCAGGTCGGGCTTGAGCACCTTGATGGCAACGTCGCGGTCGTGCTTGAGGTCGCGGGCGAGGTAGACGGTGGCCATCCCCCCCGCGCCGAGTTCGCGTTCGAGGCGATAGCGATCGGCGAGGGCCGCGGCGAGGTGGTCGGGGAGCGAGGTCATGGACCGGGGAAAGATGCGTCCGCGCAGGCGACTCCGCACGCGGTGAAGCGCGCACGCGTCCAAGGGCCGTGGAACGCGCGCCGCGGTCTCGGACGTGCCGCTACCGCACCACCAGCTTCTGCTCCCAGTCCGGCTTGGCCGGATCGCCCACGAGCAGGCGATAGGTGCCCGGCCCGGGGGGCAGGAAGTCGAAGTCGAACGTCTGCCCCGCCCACCCGACGATGCGCGCCGGCTCGGGCCGCTGCCGCGATCGTGGCAACGGCCAGCCGTCGCGCGCGATGGGGGTCCAGCGCAGCATCGTGGTGTCGGCCCGCACGGTGAACTCGCCCCCTTCGGCCGGCGAGATGAACACGAAGCGCATCCGGTGATGCACGCCCGCCGCGAGGGGCATCGGAGGGGGCGCGGTGTCGCCGTTGACCATGAACCGGAAGCTGTTGCTGTCCAGATCCCATCCCACCGTGAACAGGTGGTCGGTGCGCGGGTCCATGCGCTGGCCCGGCTCCAGCACCACGATGGGGCCGTAGAGTCCGCTGGTGAGCTGCCGGATGTCGTTCAGGTGCGTGTGGTAGATGAAGGTGCCGGCCCGCTTGAGGGTGAGGTGCGCCGTGAACGAATCGCCGGGCGCAATCGGCGGCGCGAGACGGTTCATGGCGCCGCTCCAGCCGGCCACGCCGTCGGAGTAGCTCTCCAGCTCGATGCCGTGCCAGTGCACCGCCGCCGCCTCGCTCAGGTGGTTGATCACGGTGATGTCGGTGGGCTGGCCCCGCGTGAGCAGGAGCAGCGAGCCGGGCAGCACGGTCGAGTCCGGCGCCGGCGGGGCGCCCTCCTGCAGCACGAAGGCGAGCGCGGGGGTCGTGCGCCACGGCGGGCGTCCCTGCTGCACGTGCAGGCGCATCGCGCGCGCGTTCGCCCGGGTCTCCCGCGTGGGCGCGGCGCGCGGCTTGACCTCGATGCCCATCACCAGCCCGGCCATGTGGCGCGCGGGATCGGCCGACGCATGGTCGGTGTGGCCCGAATCCGGCGTGAGCCGCGCCTCGGGGATGACGTGGAACGTCAGGTGACAGTGGAAGAGCCAGTTCCCCTCCCGTTCCGGCACCCACGCCATCATCATCGTCGAGAAGGGGAGCATGTCGTAGGTCACGCGGTGCTCGCGGTCGGCCGGTGGCACGAGCGAGTCGCGCCCCAGGCGCCCCTCCGAGAGCACGGTGTAGTAGAAACCGTGCAGGTGCATGGGGTGGTCCCGGTTGCTGCCGTTCACGATGCGCCAGCGCAGCGAGTCGCCCCTTGTGGCCTGGATCCGCTCCGTGTACGGCCACGACCGGCCGTTGATCGAGAGGGCGTTCCGTCCGGGACCGGTCGAGCCGGGCTCAGTCCAGATGTTCAAGACGAAGATGCGATCGTCGGTGCGCGCACCGCGCCGGTCCACCACGAAGGCCGCCGTCAGCTGCTCCCGTTCACGTTCCCTCGAGTTCACGGTGCCGGCGGTGGCCCCGTACATGTACGTGCCGGGCGCGCCGGCCGGGAAGCGCAGCGTGTACGTCGCCCCCGGCGGCACCATCACCGAGTCGAGCCCGGGCTTCGTGGTCAGGCCGCGAATCGTGACGGTGGAGTCGGCGAGCGCGTTGGTGACGCGCGCCACGATGACCGTCCCCTCGCGCACGCGGATGAGCGGCCCCGGCACCTGCGGCGCGCGGCCCACCTCGCCGAGCATGGGCGCCTCGACGAAGGCGCCGGTGGGCGCCTCCGGATACCAGCGCGCCATGCGCACGTCGAGGTCCACGTACAGGGTGTCGCCGCGCAGGGAGCCCGCGAGGCGCCGATTGTCGTTGGCCTGCGCGGTGGGCGGCACCGCGAGGTGCGGCGCACGTGGCGTTGCGATGGGCGACGCCGAGGCGACGGCGAACAGCGCGCCGGCCAGCCAGCGCGGCGTGGCCGACCTCATCGGGCGAGCGGTATTGCGATCACCCGGCCTGCTGAATGGTGCGGCCGATGACGATCGTGATGTTGTCCGTGCCGCCGCCATCCAGGGCGTCCTGCAGCAGCGCCTCGCACGCCTGCTGCGCGCTCGTCATCGTCGAGAGTCGCTCGGCGATCTGCGCATCCGTCACGTGCTTGGTGAGCCCGTCGCTGCAGAAGAGGAAGATGTTCCCCCAGTCGGCCGGCAGGTGGGTGACCACGGGCGCCGCGGTGTCACCGCCGAGGGCGCTCGAGAGGATGTTCGCGAGCGGCGTGCGCCGGGCCGCCGTGGAGGACAGCACCCCCTGGTCCACGAGGTCCTGCGCCATCGTCTGGTCGCGCGAGATCTGCGTGAGCGTGCCGGCCTTCCAGGTGTAGCAGCGCGAGTCGCCCACCTGCAGGATGTAGGAGTTGGGCCAGACCCCCATGTACAGGGTGAGCGTGGTGGCCATGCGCTGCGTCCGGCCCTCGCCCGTCTTCTTGGCGAGCACGGCCTCGTGCGCCCGCATGGCCGCGGCCTGCAGCAGCTCCTCGAACGGGATCGAGTCCGTCTCGGAGCCGTAGTACACGGCCATCGAGTTGTTCACGTACTCCATCGCGGCCTCGAGCGCCGTCGCACTCGCCTCGGCG
>JANLSF010000509.1:0-2605 GCA_031362285.1 Gemmatimonadota bacterium
TTCGACCCGTAGCCGAAGGCGCGGAGGAGCGCCGTCGCGGGGAACTTCTTCTTCTTGTCGATGTGGACGTAGACCACGTCATGGATGTCGACCGTGAACTCGACCCACGACCCGCGGAACGGGATGATGCGGGACGAGATCAGGCGCTGGCCGTTGGGGTGCGTGCTCTCCTCGAACACGACGCCGGGCGAGCGGTGGAGCTGGCTGACGATGACGCGCTCGGCGCCATTGATCACGAAGGTGCCCAGCGGCGTGAGCAGGGGCAGCTCGCCGAGGTACACTTCCTTCTCGATCTCGTTCTTGAGCCGCTTCTCGCCCATCTGATCCTCGAAGACGCGCAGCGAGAGCGTCGCCTTGAGGGGGGCGGAATAGGTCATGTCGCGCTCGATGCACTCCTCGACCGTGTACTTCGGTTCGCCGAGGGTGTAGCGCTTGAACTCCAGCGAGAAGTTCTCGTGGACGTCGGTGATCGGGAACAGGTCCTTGAAGACCCGCTCGAGGCCGATGTCCTCGCGGTCGTGGGCGGCAGCGTCGATCTGGAGGAGCGCGTCGAAGGCGCGCACCTGGATGTCGAGGAGGTGGGGCATGTCCATCCCCTCGTCGAGCTTGCCGAAAGAGATCTGCTTCATCAGGTCAGCCATGGATCACCCGGTCGGACAGGTGAAAGGCCCGGCCGCACCCACGCCGGAGCGGCGGGGGCGGAGCGGGCAAAGACGGTGGAGCGGGAGTTGGTGCGGTGCAGTGCGGAGCATCGAATGCCGGTCGGGGGGAAGTGCGGGGTGGGCGGCCGGGGCGGAGGCCCCGGCACCCGCACGCCCTACTTCACCTCGACGACGGCACCCTGCTCTTCGAGCTTGGCCTTGAGGGTCGCGGCCTCGTCCTTCGTGCAGCTGGCCTTGACGGCCTGCGGGGCGCCATCGACCAGGTCCTTGGCTTCCTTCAAGCCCAGGCCGGTGATCTCGCGCACCACCTTGATGACCTGGATCTTCTTCGCGCCCGCTTCCTTGAGCATGACCGTGAACTCGGTCTGCTCCTCGACGACCGCAGCGACCGCGCCACCCGCGGCAGCGCCGCCAGCGGAGACGGCCGAGATGGTCACGTTGAACTTCGTCTTGAACGCATCGATCAGCTCGACGAGCTCGATGACCGACTTGTGGCCGATCGCCTCGAGGATTTCGTCGTTGCTCAGCGTCGTGGTAGCCATGGTGTAATCTCCAAAGTGTGTCCCAGGGCGTCCTGGGAGGGTCAAGTCAGGCGGACGCCTGGTGATCAGGAAGCGGACTCGAGCTGTGCCTTCCGCCCGTCGAGGGCGAGGGCAAACATCATCATCACGCTGTTGAGGCAGCCGGCGAACTCGCCGAGGGCCTCGATGCGCGTCGGGAGCATGGCCAGCTTCTTGACCATCGCTGCGTCGATCTCGGCACCGTCATACAGGCCCCCCTTCACGCTGGGCTTCGCGTCGTTCTCCTTCGCGAAGGCCGTGAGGAGCTTGGCGGCCACGATGGCGTCCTTGGCCACGACCACGCCGGTGGGGCCCTTGAGGGCCGTGCCGGTGAGCCCGCTCTCGTTGACGGCCTTGAGGGCGAGGGTGTTCTTGATGACGACGTACTCGACGCCGGCCTTGCGGAACCGGCGGCGGAGCTCCGTCATCCGCTTCACGTTGAGGCCCGTGAAGTCGGTGTAGTACAGGGCGCTGGCGCCCTTGATCGTCGCCTTCAACTCGGCGACGAGCTGTTCCTTCTCGCTGCGCTTCATCGCTCGTTACCGGTAGGGGTTGGTGTCGATGCGGAGGCCGGGTCCCATGGTGCTGGAGACGGCGACCGTCTTCACGTAGACGCCCTTGGCCGCGGCGGGCTTGGCGCGCACGATCTGGTCCATGAAGGCGCTGAAGTTCGACTCCAGCGCATCGAGCGAGAACGACACCTTGCCGATGGCGGCGTGCACCGTGCCGCCCTTGTCGACGCGGAACTCGATCTTGCCGGCCTTGAGCTCACGCACCGCCTGGCCGACGTTCATCGTGACCGTGCCCGCCTTCGGGTTGGGCATCAGGCCGCGGGGACCGAGGATGCGGCCCAGCTGGCCGACCTGGCCCATCTGGTCCGGCGTCGCGACCATGACGTCGAAGTCGGTCCACCCTTCCTTGATCTTCGCCACGAACTCCTGTCCCACGAAATCCGCGCCGGCCGCCTCGGCCTCGCGGGCCTTCTCGCCGACGGCGATCACGAGCACGCGCACCGACTTGCCGGTGCCCGCGGGGAGCACCACCGTGCCGCGCACGATCTGGTCGGCGTGACGCGGATCGACGCCGAGGCGCACCGCGACCTCGACCGTCTCGTCGAACTTGGCGAACGCCGCGCCCTTCACGATCTCCAGCGCCGCCTTCGGCGGGTAGGTCGCCGCGATGTCGCGCTTCGCCGCGGCCGCCGTGTACTGCTTGCCATGGGTCCGCATCAGTCGCGCACCTCCAGGCCCATCGACCGCGCCGCGCCGGCCACCATGGCCATCGCCGACTCGAGCGAATCGCAGTTCAGGTCGGGCATCTTGAGCTCCGCGATCTTCTTCACCTGCGCCTTGTTGACGCTGCCGACCTTGTTGCGGTTCGGCT
>JANLSF010000541.1:0-2675 GCA_031362285.1 Gemmatimonadota bacterium
CACTAAACCCGGGCAAGTCCACTGCCACCGGTCGGCTGCCGGACTCAGACAGGCCAGTCTCCGGACAACCCGGGGCGGTCAAGTTCACTGGGCCTGTACTTCTTCGCGAGACGTTGCGCAAACGCAACCGCGTCCCCCCGACCGCTGCACGCCGCCTGACGTCGCGCACACGCATATGGACACGAGCTCGTGGAGGTCGGCGCGCCAGTCACTATGGGCTACTCCCACACGATCTCGATGAACAGGCCCAACGCCCCTGCCTTCTCGATTGTCTCCATTGCTACGGGATACGGATCGTCGCACCGCCACCTGCTAGACGAGAAATCCATCGACAGCGCCAAATCGGGCTCGACCCGGTCGCCTACGAGGCGAAACGCGTCGAAACCGAGAACCGATACGCCCTCCTCGTTTGCTTGACGAAGGAGAGCCTTTGCGGCAAGCGCCGGATACACGTGAATCGCGCCTAGGTTGCGCCTTGACGCGCCGAAGAGGTCGATGAGTTCGGCCAACTTCATGGAGCCTTCGGGTTGTATGGATTCACAATACTCCGGTCCGGCTGCCATCCTGTGTCGTGTCGGTTGCTCACTTGAATGATCTCGCTGGTGCCGTCATCAATGATCACGTAGCTACCGTCTCTACGATAATATGCTGTCGCCGAGTTGCCGGTTTCTCTGTTGGTCGCCGAACGCGTGGTGAACGGATGGCTGACGGTTTCGTCGAGTTCGGCGGCGGTCCATCCTCGTGGACCCATCTGTCGTTGAATCTTGGGAGTGACTGAGTACTCGCGCGTCGAGGTCCTACTCGAAGTCACCTTTGATCTGAACGACAAGAGACGCCGAAATGCTGCTGACGCGCTACCTGCGGCCGAGAAAAGCGCCATCCCAAGAGCTGCCGCGGCACTGAAGCATTGTCCGCGAAACTCGACTTCGCCTTTCTCCTCGTCACATAGCCCGAACGGATCGGAGAATTCTATGGGATCGCCGCTTGCGAAGCCGTATGTATTGAGCCCGCCGTCCAAACCGATTGGATCTTCTTGGGTGAAACGACCGCTCGAGGGATCGAAGTACCGATTCCGCTTGTACTGATACCCGCTCCCGTCCGCCATCCCGGTCACCAGCTCGCCGATCCAGCGCGGCGGCCCATTCGGCAGCGGCACCGGCTCCTCGAACGCGCTCCCCTGCGCCCCCGGAAAGTAGTAGTTGTTGGGGTCGCACCTGATCCCCGGGCAGGTACCCATCGCGTACTGCCCGCGCCAGTCGGCGATCGGCAGCACCACCTCGCTCCCCTTGATGATCTCGAGCGGCGTATCGATGCCGCCGGCGTGCGTGTACCCCACGCGCCCCGTGAACAGGGTGTTGCTCGGGTACCCTTCGCTGGAGTCGCCGATCGTGTCCGCCGTGGCCCGGACGTCGTAAATCACCTGGTCGCCGTCCCACACGGTGCGCGTCACTTCGTTCCGGCACCCGCTCGACTTGTCCTGCGCATTGCAGATCAGGTTCAGGGTGTCGCGGATCATCTCGCGCCACACCCGGCGGCCCAGCGGGTCGTAGCGGTAGCGCTCCATGCGCGCGTAGGGAAGGTACCCCACGCGGGGAAGCGGTGAGGAGTCGCGCTGGAAGTACGACGACGTGAGCCGCCGTTCGACGTCGTAGGCGTTGACGATCACCGTGAGCTGGTACGCGCTCAGGCCCACGCCAAAGTGCTTGCGCCGCAGGTCCTGGCTCACGGCGCCGTTGTAGGCGTAGGTCACGTAGCTCGTCTCGGCGGTCACGAGCGGGTCGAGGGACCCGGTCACCACGCGGCTCACGCGCTCCGAGTTGGGCTCGTACGTGGTGGTCGATGGCCCTTGCAGGTTCTGGGTCATCTGGCTGTACCAGCGGTGCGCCAGGGCATCGACTTGATACAGCTCGTTGTTCCCGCTGGTGGCCGTGAAGGTGGCCTTGAGCGCGCCGAGCGCGGTGTAGCCGGCGGAGTCGCCTTGGGCGCCGCGGGCCTTGTCGGCGCGCGTGTAGGGCACCGTGTCGCTCAGCAGGGAGTCGATGCCGGCGCGCTGGATCCGTCGCACGCGCCGGGCCAGCGAATCGTAGAGGGAGAGCTCGGTCACCGAGTCGGTGGCTCCGGAGCGCCGCACCAGCCGACTGATGCGGCCGTCGAGGTCATACTCGAAGCGGAACCGGTTCCCCGTGATGCTCGTGACCGAATCCACGTACCCGGTGGTGGTCGAGAAGGCGACGCGCTGGCTGTCCACGGTGGCCGCAACGGTCTGCGGGTGCCGGAAGGCGACCCGCCGCTTGGCGATATCATACCGCGCGCCCGTGCCGAAGACGTTCTGGTCGAAGACGCGCTCGCTCAGCCGACGCGTCGCGATGCGGAGCGAGTCGGTAAGCAGCGTGCCGTTGGTCGCATAGCGGCGCGCCACGCGCGCCACGGGGTTGAAGGCCAGCCGGAGGCTCCCGACTTCATCGAAAACGTACATCGCCGTGTCGGACCCGAGCTTCCGGACCATCCGGTTCAAGGCGTCGTACACGCGCCCGGCCGGTTGACGGCCGCCGGCCGTGAGATTGCCGGCCGCGTCGTAGAAGAAGTTCGTGGTGAAACCCGCCACGAGCTTGTCGGCCAGCATGCGCCGCCGTCCGTCGTACGTGTACGCGGTCGCGATCACCCCTGTACTCGCC
>JANLSF010000272.1:0-5993 GCA_031362285.1 Gemmatimonadota bacterium
GCGGAGCCGCCAGATTTCGGGGAACAGCACCACGTCGAGCATCTTGCGCAGGTAGCTCACCCCGCCCGTGCCTCCCGTGCCGCGCTTGAACCCGATCACGCGTTCCACCGTCGTGACATGGCGGAACCGCCAGAGCCGGAAGGCGTCCTCGAGGTCGGTGAGTTCCTCGCCGAGCTGGTAGAGGTCCCAGTATTCGCGCGGACTGCGATAGACCGTGAGCCACGCCGCTTCCACTTCCTCGCTGGCCACGTACGGCTGCGTCCAGTCGCGGGTGAGGTGGCTTTCCGGAATGGCGAGGCCGCGCCGCGCGAGCAGCCGCAGCGATTCGTCGTACAGCGACGGGGCCTCGAGCGCCGCGCGCACCACCGCGAGCCGCACCGGATGGTGCGCGTGCGGCCGGAGCATGACCGCGTTCTTGTTCCCCATGGCGAATTCGATGCACCGGTACTGGAAACTCTGGAAGCCGCTGGAGTTGTCCAGGTAGGGACGGATCGCCGAGTACTCGGGGGGCGTCATGGTGGCCAGCACGTCCCACGCATGCACCAGCTGTTCCATGATCCGCGAGACGCGCGCCATCGTCTTGAACGCGGTCTGCAGGTCGTCGGCGGCCATGTGGCGGATGGCGGCCTGCAACTCGTGCAGCATCAGCTTCATCCAGAGTTCACTGGTCTGGTGCTGGATGATGAACAGCATCTCGTCGTGCGCCGGCGAGAGCGTCTTCTGCGCGCCGAGGATGGCGTCGAGCTGCAGGTAGTCGCCGTAGCTCATCGAGGCGCGGAAGTCGAGCAGCGCGTGCTCGTCGTCCACGACGCGTTCTGGATCGGGCGCAGCGCCGGGAGGGGTGGAGCTGGACATGGCAGGACACCGTGCGTTGGTGGGTGGGGCACACCGTCGTGGCCGAAACGTAGCACGCCGTGGGCGGTCGCGATCGGGCGGTCACGCGTGGCGCGCGCTCCGCTGGCGGGGCATGTTTGGAGTTCCACGACCGACCCGTGCCTCCAGCCCCCGGTGTGCCATGCGCGTCCCCCGTCCCGCCCTGACCGTCGTCGCGCTCACGCTGCTCTCGGCGAGTGTCATCGCCGCCCCCGGCCGCGCCGAGGCGCAGTCCATCGACCTCGCCCGCCACACCCTGGTGGACCTCACGCACGACCTCGCCGCCGACTCGCCGGCCTGGCCCGGCTCGCGCAATCCGTTCAAGCTCGACACGATCACCGCCAGCGCCACGGGGGCGATGTTCCGCCTCGCGCTCAACGAGCACTTCGCCACGCACATGGACGCGCCGCGCCACGGCTCGGGTGCGGGGTGGACCAACGAGCAGATCCCGCTCGCGCGCCTCGTGGCGCCGGTGGTCGTCATCGACGTCCGCGCCCAGAGCACGCAGGACCGCGACCATGCCCTGTCGGTGGCCGACGTGGAGGCCCACGAGCGCGAGTGCGGCCGGATTCCGCGCGGCGCCATCGTCCTGCTCCGCACGGGGTGGGCGCGCTTCTGGGACACGCCGGCCCGCTACTTCGGCGCCGACTCGGCGCCCAAGCCCACGCTGCACTTCCCGAGCTTCGGCGTCGAGGCCGCGAAGCTGCTCGTCGCGCGCGGCGTCGGCATGCTCGGCGTCGATTCCCCCTCCACCGACGTGGGGGCGGCGGTCGGCTTTGCGGTGCACGGCATCCTGGGAGCGGCCAACGTGCCCGCGCTCGAGAACCTCGCCGATCTCTCGGCGCTGCCGCGCACCGGTGCGCTATTGATGGCGCTGCCGATCAAGACGCGCGGCGGCTCCGGTGGGCCGGTGCGCGTGGTCGCCCTGATTCCGCGCTAGCGCGGGCTGTCGGGGTCGGTGCCCGGCCGACGCACGATGCCGATGGAAAACACCGCGTCGGCCGGATCGGGCACGGCGGCCGCGTACCACGACGCCACGGGCGACGTCACCTGGTCATACGGCTCGTGCAGGTACGCCAGGTGAGAGTACACGTCGCGCATGACCATGGCCGGCGGCGCGATCGGGCAGTCCGGATAGAGCGAGCGCGCGAGCCGGAGCCCGGCCGCCTCGAGCGCCGTGTCGGTCTGTCCGTCGGCGATGGACGGCGCCACCGCAACGCAGCAGCGGGCGTTGGCCTCCCAGATGAGCGGATTGCGCGTGCGCCAGGCCAGGTACAGGCGGGCCGCTTCCGGGTGGGCGTTCCATTCGGCGGCGAGCATCGCCTCGCTCATGCGGCGGTAGTGGCCGCCGCGCTGGTGGCTGGCCACGACCGCGGCCCCGGCCCGGTACAGCGCGAGCGTCCCGTCGTGCGTCACGCGCTTGTAGATGCTGTAGCCCACCGCCTGTCCGTCCACGTGCGCGAGCAGCAGGCCGTGGTCGCCATGGAACGGCGAGTCCGCGCGCGTCCAGTGGCGCTGCGTGGAATGCCAGTTCGAGGACATGATCCGGGCGATGTCGTCGAGGATCACGTCGCGGCGCGACTCGGGAACCGACGAGCCGTCGCGGATCATCTCGATGGTGCCATCGGCATGGCGCGACATGGTGGCTCCAGGGGGAGGCGGCGCGCCGGGAAGATGGCGGCGCGCGCGCGGCGCGGGCAAGGCGCGCATTGGCGTGGCGCGTCCCGGAGCCGCATCTTGTCGTGCCACGAGTGAGCGTCGCACCGCTTCGGGTCAGCCCGCGTGCGCACCGCGGCTGGCCGCACTCGATCCTCCCACTGTTGATGCCCATGCGCCGTCGCCTGCTGTCCCTCGCGCTCCTCGTTGCTGCGCTCGCCGCGCCACTCGCGGCGCAGGGCAAGCCCCTCGTGACCGCGAAGGACCTCGGCAAGTGGGAGGGACTCCGGGGCACGCGGCTCTCCCCCGACGGCGGCTGGCTGGCGCATGAGATCGTGCGCGGCAACGAGGAGAACGAACTGCGCCTGCGCCACGGACCGCGCGATTCGACGATCGCCCTCCCGTTCGGCACCGGTGCCGCCTTCTCCGCCGACTCGCGGTCGCTCGCGTACCTGGTGGGCGTGCCGCCCAAGGAGCGCGACAAGCTGCTCAAGGACAAGAAGCCGGTGCACACGTCCGTCGCCGTGCGCAACCTGGTCACCGGCGAGACGATCGCGATTCCCGATGCCAGCGCCTTCAGCTTCAGCCCCTCGGGCGGTTTCCTGTCGGTGAGCAAGTACGCGGCCGAGGGGAAGAAGGTCGTCGAGCTGCTGGTGCTGGACCTCGCGAAGGGGACCCGCTGGACGTTCGCCAGCGTGCTCGACCAGGCCTGGAGCGAGGCCAAGCCGCTCCTCGCCTTCACGGTGATGGTGGACGGTAGTGCCGGCAACGCCGTGCAGCTCTTCGACGGCGCCACGGGGACCGTGCGCGTGCTCGAGTCGTCGCCCAGCGTGTATCGCGCCCTGGCCTGGCGCAGCAAGTCGGACGACCTCGCCGTCCTGCGCTCGAACGTGCAGAAGGAGTTCGCCGACACCGCCCACGCCATTCTCGCGTGGAGCGCAGCAGGCGGAGCCACGGGAGCCGCCCGCGTGCTCG
Source organism: Gemmatimonadota bacterium (assembly GCA_031362285.1). Lineage (GTDB taxonomy): Bacteria > Gemmatimonadota > Gemmatimonadetes > Gemmatimonadales > Gemmatimonadaceae > JACPPC01. The sequence continues at coordinate 3,505 of JANLSF010000272.1, forward strand.
AGGCGGCCAACGCTCCCGGATTCCCGGCCGGTGTGCGCATCGCCGAGACGCGCCGGCCCTCGTGGTCGCGCGACGCGCGCACCCTCTACTTCGGCATGAAGAAACGGGAGCCGGTGGCCGAAGCGCCGAAGAAGAACGACGAGAAGGTGTCCGACGTGGAAGTCTGGCACACCAACGATGTCCGGCTCATCCCGGAGCAGCGCTCCGCGGAGCAGCGCGATCTCTGGGCCACCCTCCTCGCGGCGTGGCACATGAGCGACGGACGCGTCGTGCCGCTCGGGAGCGACGTGGCCGAGTCGGCGACCGTGCTCGAGGGGGACCGGTTCGCCACGGAGACCAATCGCAAGGGCTACGCGTGGGGGCAGAAGTTCGGGCGTCCGGACGAGGACCTCTGGACTGTGGACGTCGCGACCGGCGCACGGACGCGGCTGCTCACCAAGGTGCGCCACCTCTTTCCGGCCGACCCGACGGGAAGGCGGGTGCCCTGGTTCGACGGCCGGGACTACTGGGTGGTGGACGTCGCCACCGGCGCGCGCGCCAACCTCACGGCCCCGGTGCGAGCCTCCAAGGGCGCCGACTTCGTGGACCGCGACGACGATCACCCGGTCGATGTGCTGGGCCCGATCGGCGAGCCATCGTGGACGCGCGATGGGGCGACGTTGCTCGTGAACAGCGCGTACGACGTGTGGGCGTTGCCCATGGACGGTTCGATGGCGCGCCGACTCACCGATGGCGCCCGCGCGGGGCTCGTGCATCGCCTGCATGCGTTCGTCCCGTTCAACGCGCCGCCGATGGACCGTGCCGTGGACCTCGGCAAGCCGGTCATGCTGTCGCTGTACGGCAAGCGCACCAAGCAGAGCGGATACGCCCGGTTGAGCCCAGCGGGCGACGTGCAGCGACTCCTCCTGGCCGACGCCTCCATCGGCAGTCTGGTCAAGGCGGACAGCGCCGATCGCTACGCCTTCGTTCGGCAGAGCGTCGCGGAGTCGCCGAACGTGTTCGTGGGTGGCGGCGACCTGGCCGGCGCCGAGCGGTGGACCGACACCAACCCGTTCCAGAAGGACTACGCGTGGGGGAAGGCCGAGCTGATGGAGTTCAAGAGCACCATTGGCACGCCGTTGCAGGCCATCCTCTACTATCCGGCCAACTACGATCCGTCGAAGAAGTACCCGATGATCGTGTACACGTACGAACTGCTCTCGCAGGAGCTGCACCGGTACGTGACGCCGCGCGAGAACGACTACTACAACGCCACCGTCTTCACGCAGAACGGCTACTTCGTGCTCAAGCCCGACATCGTCTTCCGGCCGCGCGAACCGGGGGTCGCGGTGCTGCACGCGGTGGAAGCGGCGGTCAAGGCGGTCATCGCGCGCGGCCTCGTGGATCCCGCGAACATCGGGCACTGCGGCCACTCACAGGGCGGCTACGAGGCCTACTACCTCGCCACGCACAGCACCCTGTTCAAGACGGCGGTGGCCGGGGCGGGGATCAGCGACATGATCAGCTTTGCGGGGCAGATGCATTGGAGTTCGGTGCCCGAGTTCAGCCATTGGGAAACCGGGCAGTTCCGCATGCAGGTGCCGCCCTGGGAGGACATGGCGGCGATGACCCGCAACTCGCCGCTCGAGAAGGTGCACGTGATGCCGGCGAAGAGCATCCTGATGGAGATCGGGGGCGATGACCCGGTGGTCGACATGCGGCAGGGGGTGCTGTTCTACAACTACGCGCGCCGCGCCGGGAAGGACGCCGTGCTGCTGCTCTACCCGGGGGAAGGGCACGGGCTTGGCAAGCGCGAGAACGCGATCGACTACGAGCGGCGCATCCTCCAGTGGTTCGCGCATTACCTGAAGGGGGAGGCGCCGCCGGCGTGGATCACGGAGGGGCAGTCGTGGCTGCAGCGGAAGGCGATCCTCGACGCGAACAAGTAGCAGCTGCGCGCCGGGCCTTCCGCCCGGCCCGGCGGGACGACAATGACGAGCACGCCAGCGACGACGGCTCAGCGGGATCGCTTGTTCATGAATTCCTCACGCGTCGACTACGGCCTCCGGGGGCCGGTTCCAGGCTTGGTCGCCCGGAAGTTGACGCCCACGGTGCCGAACGCACTCGCGCTCGATGCCTGCGGCGCGCCCTCGAACACCGCTCCCTTCCAGGTGACCTCGAAATCCGTGAAACCGGCAGCGACGACCGTCGCCTCTAGCTCTGCCTCCAGCAGAGCCCCAGCGATTCACCCGGTCCAGAGATCGATCTTCTTTTTCGCGCCCTCCGGCACCTCCCGGTCGACGAGGATGTCGCCGATCTGCAGCCGTCCACCGGGGCGCAACACGCGAAACATCTCGCCGATCGCCTTCTGCTTGTCGGGCGTCAGGTTCAGGACGCCGTTCGAGATGACCACGTCGGCCCAACCATCGGCAACGGGCAGCGCTTCCATGTACGCTTCCCGGAATTCGACGTTGCCGATCCCCGAATCGCTGGCGGCGGAGCGCGCGCGC
>JANLSF010000586.1:0-3669 GCA_031362285.1 Gemmatimonadota bacterium
AGACGCAGCAGCGGTGGCGGGCGACCTCGCCCACCACCGCTTGACTTTCAACACAGCTACTCTGTGGTGAAGCGTTGTGGTGAGAAGTCGTGGTAAGAAGCTGCGCGCTCCCCGACCGCACCACCACGGTTACCGCCGCACTCGCCCGCGGAAAAACCCCTCCAGCCCCTCCGCGATTCCGAGCGCGTACGCCTCCTGGAACCCGGGATCCCGCAGCGCCGCCTCGTGGTCGGGGCGCATGATGTACGCGCCCTCGCACAGCACCGCCGGGAACCAGGGCGTGCGCGCCACCGCGAGGTTCTGGTAGAGCACGCCTTCATCGTACAGACCGAGGTTGCGCACGAGGCCGCGCTGCACCGCCTTGGCCAGCGGCTGCGAGTGCGGGAAGTAGTGATAGGTGCCGCTCCCGCGGTTGCCGTGCGGGTTGGCGCCATCGGGCAGCGCGTTCAGGTGCACGCTCACGAGGGCATGCACGTTCTGCTGGCGCGCCATCGGCGCCCGGTCGTTCAGGGGCACCGGGGCATCGGTGGTGCGCGTCATGAACACGGTCGCCCCGCGCGCCTCGAGCAGGGCTTTCAGCTTCTCCCCCACCGCCAGCGTGGCCACGGCTTCGTACAGCCCGGTGGGCCCGGTGGAACCGATCGGCGGATGGCCGGGGTCGACGGCGATCGTGAGCCCCTTGAGCGGCTGCGTCGCGTCGACCGTCGGCCACCGGCGGATTCGGAGCACCACGCTGGCCCCGCCCCAGAGCACCTGGTAGCCGTACGGGTCGTCGTTCAGGTCGATCACGATCCGCGTGCGATCACTCGACGGCTGTTCGTAGCGCACCGCCTTGACCAGCGCGTCGTTCACCGGCACCACGACGTTCTCGCTGGTGGCAGCGGTCGCGTAGAGGGTGAGCACGACCTGGCGGCCGTCCTCGGTCACCTGGTAGGGGGGGCGATCGACGGTCGGCACCACCACGTCCACCCACTCGGCACGCGGCAAGGCGCGGATCGCCCCCGTGGTGCGGCGCGGCACCACGGTGCCGCTCGGCAGCGGCGTGATGTCGGCGTCGTCGACCCACACGTCGAGCTGCTTGTCCAACCGGATGCGCACGGCCGAGCCCAGTCGCCCCGTGATCGGCACCACGGTGCCCGGGAAGAGCGCCCACCGGTAGGTGCCGGCGGCCGACGGACGCGCCACGACGACCGCGTCGGTGTCGCCCCCGATCCCGGGCGCGGCCTTGAGCGCACCCACCTGCGGCTCGTCGTCGTGCATCATCCTGATCGTGGCGAGCGGCGTGGCCACGCTGTCACCCCCTCGCGAGACGACCAGCCGCGCCTTGGCCGAGGCGAGCACGCGCGCCGGCACGTCGGCGGTCCAGCTCGTGGAGTCGAAGCCGGCAATGCCGCGCAGCAACCCCTGCGCGGCACCGTTCCTGAGCGGGAAGATCGTCCCGACGCTGTCGCGCACGATCACGGTGGCGTTGGTGGGGGCGCGCACGCGCACCGTGACCGGCTCGTTGGGCGGGAGCGACGCGGCGCCGCGCGGCGCCACCGATCCGGCGTCGATCTCGAGCTTGCCCGTGTTGGCGAGCTCCACGCGAGGGGCCACCAGCTTCACGGGATGCGTCACCCGCTGCGTGTCGCTCCCGAGCGCGGCCACCATCCGGTAGTTCCCCACGAGGGCGGCGCCCCGCGCACCAGCGGGCGCCGTGGCCGGCGGCACGGCTATCCACGCCAGGAAGGCGCCGTTGGGCTCCACCTTGACCGGCAGATCGTTGATGGTGAGCTGCGCGTCGCCGCTCCCCACGCTGCCGAAGATGAAATTCGTGTCGCGCGCGGTCAGTTGCTGGTTGGCGCTCGGGTACACCACCCTGAGCGCCAGCGGGCCGGCGACCTTGGGGATGTCGGGGAGGCGGAGCGGCGTCAGCGGGACTTCCTCGACCAGCGGCTCGCGAACGCGGACCACCCCGGCGGGAGCCCCGGGCGCCTTCACCGGGGTGGGGGCCGGGGCTGGGGTCCCGCCGGCGCAGGCGGCCCCGAGGGCCGTGACGAATCCCAGCCCATACCGTCCAAGTAGGCGCATGCCGCAATCCTAAGGTGGGGACGCGACGGCGGCCACGACGCGAGGTAGCCCCCCGCGCCACAAAGACTTGCGTTGCCGCCGCCCGCTCTTGCTCCGTATATTCGCCTCACGTGCGTACCCCGTCCCCGTCCCGAGGCTCCTCCGCGTGCTGACGTGCGCTTTCTGCGGCCGTGTCAATGAGGCAGACTCGAAGCACTGCCTCGATTGCGGGAAGCCGCTGAGTCCGTCGGTCGCGCGCGTCATTCCCGCGGTGCGGACGGGGTCGCCGGCGGGCGGGCAGATGATCGCGGCGCCGCGCGTCTCCACCGGGGCGATGCTCCCCTGCCCCCACTGCCACCGGCAGATCGGGGCGGCGCTTCCCTTCTGCCCCCTGTGCGGCAAGCCTACGAGCTTCAACCTCGGCACGGGGCCCTCGTGCAAGGTGTGCGGCTCGGGATACCGGATGGGGGACAAGTTCTGCGCGCGATGCGGCACCAAGACCGATGCGCCGATCGACCCGGAAGCGACGATCGCCAACTCCACCGCGGTCTTCTCGGCGGCCCGCACGGTGGCCGGCCCCAAGCTCGCGCTGCTCGCCGAGGACGGCGAGGTGATGCAGACGTTCACCCTCGACCGACCCGAGACCTCCATCGGCCGCAGCGACGGGGACATCCGCTTCGGGGAGGACGTCTTCCTCTCCCCCCTGCACGCGCAGATCTCGCACCGCGACGGCAAGCTGTTCCTGCGCGACCTGGGGTCGCGGAATGGCACCTGGGTGTTCATCGACGCGCCGCACCGCCTGATGGACGGCGACGTGATGCTGATCGGCTCGCAGCTGCTCCGCTTCCGGCGCCTGGGCTACCCCGGACCGCATCCGCCAGAGGCCGACGCCACGCGCCGCCTGGGCTCGCTGATCCCCAACGCCGACGTCGCCGTCCTCGCGCAACTTCGCGGCGACGGTTCCGTACGGGACACCCTGCACCTCTCCCCGGGGCGCAATGTCCGCGTCGGACGCGAGCACGGGGACTGGATCTTCCCCTACGACCAGACCATGAGCGGCAAGCACGCCGACGTGAACTCGCAGGACTCCGATTTCTACGTGCAGGACGCCGGCAGCCGGAACGGCGTGGCCGTGGCCGTGCGCGGCGAGCGACCGCTGAACAAGGGGACGCGCGTGCTCCTCGGCGACCAGATGCTGCGGGTGGAAAACCTGTGAGTGAACAGAAAGTCTGCCCGACGTGCGGCACCGAATACCCGATGTCCGAACGGTTCTGCCCGCGCGACGGCTCGGCCCTCCGCTCCCAGAACAAGCAGAACGACCTCGTGGGCACGGTGATCGCCGAGCGCTACCACGTGATCAAGAAGCTCGGCGAAGGCGGCATGGGCGCGGTGTACCTGGCCGAGCACGTGAAGATGGGGCGGAAGAGCGCCATCAAGGTGATGAACCCCGGCATGCACCAGGACGCCGACGCGATCGCGCGGTTCAACCGCGAGGCGTCGAACGCGAGCCGGCTCAACCACCCGAACATCTGCGCCATCTACGACTTCCCCTCGATGTACTCCATGGCGAGGTAGATCAGCCCCTCGCTCGTCTCGCCGAAGTCGTAGATGGCGCAGATG
>JANLSF010000611.1:0-2938 GCA_031362285.1 Gemmatimonadota bacterium
GAGACGAAGACGCGCCACGCGCGTCGGTTCCTGCAGGAAGGCAACAAGGTCAAGGTGACCATGCAGTTCCGCGGCCGTCAGATCGCGCACCCCGAGCTGGGGCGGGCGGTCGTCGACCGGGTGGCCACCGAACTGCTGGACGTCGCCAAGGTGGAAAGCGATGCCAAGCTGGAAGGGAAGTTCATGACGATGATCCTCACGCCGAAGTGACCAGGACCGACTGATGCCGAAGATGAAGACCCACAAGGGTGCCAAGAAGCGTTTCTCTGTCACGGCGAAGGGAAAGGTGCGGCGCCTGAAGGCCTACAAGAGCCACATCCTCACGAAGAAGACCGCGAAGCGGAAGCGGAACCTGCGCCGTCCCGCGATGGTCGCCACGCCCGGCGACCAGAAGCGGATGAAGCGCCTCATTCAGGCGTAACGGAGACCAACGATGCCTCGCGTTCGATCGAACGTTGTGCGCTTGAAGCGCAAGAAGGGAATCATGAAGGCGGCCCGTGGCGCCTTCGGTGCGCGGTCCAAGCTGTGGGGTCCCGCCAAGGAGACCGTGGAGCGTGGCTGGCGGTATGCCTATCGCGACCGCAAGAACAAGAAGCGCGATTTCCGTCGCCTCTGGATCGTCCGCATCAACGCGGCCGCCCACCAGAACGACCTGAACTACAACCAGCTGATGAACGGCCTCAAGAAGGCCGGGATCGAGGTGGACCGCCGCATCCTGGCCGAACTGGCCGTCATGGATCCGGCCGCGTTCACGGTGCTCGCCGACCAGGCGCGCACCGCGTTGACCGCCGCGTAAGCGGCTCGGGTACTTCACCGATCAAGCGGCAGCGCACCGGACCTTCCGAGGCGCTGCCGTTTTCGTTCCTGACCCAGCCAATACCGTGACACTCCAGGACTTCCTCGCCACCGCGCAGGCCCTCGAGACCGAGGGGCTCGCCACCGTGGCCGCCACCGATTCGGCCGACGCCCTCACGGCCGCCCGCACCGCACTGGTGGGGCGCAAGCAGGGTCGCCTGACCGAGCTCATGGGGCTGCTGGCGTCGCTGCCGGCGGATGCCAAGCGTGACGCCGGGGCCGCGGCCAACCGCGCCAAGGTCGCCCTCGAAGCCGCTATCGACGCCCGGTCGGCGGCCCTGGCGGCGGCCGCCAAGGCCGCCGCCCCCGCGCTCGACCTTTCCATGCCGTCGCGCCCCACGTGGCGCGGCGCGGTGCATCCCGTGTCCGCCGTCATAGACGAGATCACGGCCATCTTCCGCGAGCTCGGCTTCACCACCCAGCTCGGCCCCGAGGCCGAACACGAGTGGTACAACTTCGGGGCGCTCAACTTCCCCGAAAACCACCCGGCCATGGACGCGCACGACACCCTGTACCTCGGGGCCGATGCGCTGCTGCGCACGCACACCTCGCCGGTGCAGGTGCGCACCCTCCAGCGCTTCAAGCCACCGGTGCGCATCCTCGCGCCCGGCATGGTCTATCGCCGCGACTTCTTCGATTCGACCCACGCCCCCGCCTTCCACCAGGTGGAGGGGCTGGCCATCGATGAGGGGATCTCGTTCGTGGACTTGAAGGCCACGCTGGCCGAGTTCGCGCGGCGCTTCTACGGCACCACGCGCCGCACCCGCTTCGGTCCGTCGTACTTCCCGTTCACCGAGCCCTCGGCGCAGATGGACGTCGAGGTGGACCTGGGCGACGGCAAGGGACTGCGCTGGGTCGAGATCCTCGGCTGCGGCATGGTGCACCCCGCCGTGCTCGAGTCGGCCGGAGTCGATTCCGAGAAGTACACGGGCTGGGCGTTCGGCATGGGACCGGGGCGCCTCGCCCTCTCGCGCCACGGCATTCCCGACATCCGCATCCTGTACGACTCGGATGTGCGCTTCCTGGAGCAGTTCGCCCGATGAACGCCTCGCACGAGTGGCTCCAGGCCTTCGTTCCCCACGCGCTCGACGCCACGCAATTGGCCGAACTGCTCTCGCGCCACGTGGCGACCGTCGACGGGCTGCACCACCTCAAGGTGGAGCTGGCGAGCTTCGTGGTGGGCCAGGTGATCGCGTCGGAAAAGATCCCCGACACCAAGCTCTCGTTCAACAAGGTGGACGACGGCACGGGGGAGTTGCTCGAGGTGGTCTGCGGGGCGCCCAACGTGACGGTGGGAACCAAGTACCCGTTCGCGCGCACCGGCACGCGGATGCCAGCGGGGCTCGTGATCGAGAAGAAGAAGATCCGCGGCTTCACCTCCAACGGCATGCTCTGCTCGGCCCGGGAACTTGGCCTCGGCGAGGAGCACGACGGCATCCTGCCGCTTGCCACCGATGCCGCGCCGGGGACGCCGCTCCTCGACGTGCTCACGGTGGGGGACGTGCGGATCGAACTCGACGTGCTGGCCAACCGCCCCGACCTTCTCTCGCAGCGCGGCGTGGCGCGCGAGGTGGCCGCGCTCACGGGCGTGCCGATGCAGATGCCCCCGGAGCTTTCGGTGGTGTCGATGCTGGCACCCCCGGTCATGCACCCCTCGCGCACCGTGAGTGGCGGGGCGACCGTGGTCCTCGAGGACCCCGCGGGCTGTCCACGCTACATGGCCGTGGTGATTCGGGGCGTGAAGGTCGGCGCCAGCCCGTCGTGGCTCGCCGCACGCCTCGAGGGGGTGGGCGCGCGCTCGATCAACAATGTCGTGGACGTGACCAACTACATGCTGCATGGCTTCGGACAGCCGATGCATGCCTACGACCTGGCGACCCTGGCCCACGCCACCGTGGTGGTGCGACGTGGCCGTGCCGGTGAGCGCATCCACACCCTCGACGCGGTGGAGCGCACGCTCACGCCGGAGATGACCGTCATCGCCGACGCGGATCGCGCGATCGGCATCGGCGGCGTGATGGGGGGCAAGGAGACCGAGGTCTCGATCGGCACGACCGACCTGCTGCTCGAAGCCGCGCAGTTC
>JANLSF010000278.1:0-2011 GCA_031362285.1 Gemmatimonadota bacterium
GCCATCGGCCGAGTCGGAGGCCGAAGCGACCGGGCGCACGGCGGAGCTGGCGACCACGCACATCCAGCAGCGGCTCGGGCTGCGCCAGACGTTCTTCACCCATGATGAACTCGCGCGGGCGGCAAAGTCCGCGGGCTGGAAGGCCGCCGAAGTCATGCCCATCACCTACCCGCGGGCGTACGAGCGCGTGGGCAAGGCGGGGGCGAACAGTCGCGCCGACAACTACGACTGGCTGGCGGTGCTGACCCGCTAGCTCACCCCGCGCCGGCCACCTGCCGCTCCTCGACCTTGGTCAGGCTCGCCAGCACGAAGTCGCGGTTCATCCGCGAGATCGCGTCGATCGAGATCTCCTTGGGGCACGCTTCCTGGCACTCGCCGAACAGGCTGCAGCCGCCGAAGTGCTCGAGGTCCATCTGCGCCACCATCTTGAGCGCGCGCCGGTAGCGCTCCGGTTGCCCCTGCGGCAGGTGCCCGAGGTGCGTGATCTTCGCGCTGGTGAAGAGCGACGCCGACGAATTGGGGCATGCCGCCACGCAGGCGCCGCACCCGATGCACGCGGCCGCATCCATCGCCGCGTCGGCCTCGGTCTTCGGCACCGGGATCGCGTTGCCGTCCACCGCGTTCCCGGTGTTCACCGACACGTAGCCGCCGGCCTGGATGATCCGGTCGAACGCGTTCCGGTCCACCACGAGGTCGCGGATCACCGGGAACGACTTCGCGCGCCACGGCTCGATCGTGATCTCGTCGCCGTCCTTGAAGGCCCGCATGTGCAGCTGGCAGGTGGTCGTCGCCTTCCACGGCCCGTGCGCCTGCCCGTTGATCATCATGCCGCAACTGCCGCAGATCCCCTCGCGACAATCGTGGTCGAAGGCGATGGGCGTCTCCCCCTTCATGGTCAGCGACTCGTTGACCACGTCGAGCATCTCGAGGAAGCTCATGTCGGGCGACACGTCCGTCGCCTGGTAGCTCTGCATGGCGCCGGCCGCCGTGGGGCCGCTCTGGCGCCACACCTTGAGCGTCAGGTTCATGCGCTTGGTCGAGGTTCCGCCCACGTCGATGGTCTCCTTACTTGTAGCTGCGGGTGGCCAGATGGACGTTCTCGAACGTCAGCGGTTCCTTGTGCAGCACGTGCGGGCGGTTGTCGCCCGCGTGCTCCCACGCGGCCACGTAGGCAAAGCGCTCGTCGTCGCGCTTCGCCTCCCCCTGGTCCTGGTACTCGGTGCGGAAGTGGCCGCCGCAGCTCTCCTCGCGCTGGAGCGCGTCGCGGCACATGAGTTCCCCCAGCTCGAGGAAGTCGGCGGTCCGGCCGGCATTCTCCAATGACTGGTTGAGCTCGGCGCCCGTGCCCGGCACCGTAACATTCTTCCAGAACTCCTCGCGGAGCTCAGGGATCCGCTTGAGCGCCCACTCGAGCCCGGCCTTGTCGCGCGCCATGCCGCACTTCTCCCACATGACCTTGCCGAGCTCCCGGTGGAAGCTCTGCACGCTGCGCTGCCCCTTGATGCCGAGCATCCGCTCGGTGGTCGCGCGCACCGCGGCCTCGGTCTGCCGCACCTCGGGCGCGTCGGCGCTCACCTTGGTCAGCGGCGTCTGCCGGGCCAGGTAGTCGCCCAGCGTGTACGGGATCACGAAGTAGCCGTCGGCCAGTCCCTGCATGAGCGCGCTGGCACCGAGCCGGTTGGCCCCATGGTCGGAGAAGTTCGCCTCGCCGAGCACGAACAGCCCCGGGATGGTGCTCATGAGGTTGTAGTCCACCCACAGGCCGCCCATCGTGTAGTGCACGGCCGGGTAGATGCGCATCGGCACTTCGTACGGATTCTCGTCGGTGATGCGCTGGTACATCTCGAACAGGTTGCCGTAGCGCTCCTCGACCTTGGCCTTCCCGACGCGCTGGATGGCGTCGCGGAAGTCGAGGTAGACGCCGAGGCCGGTCTTTCCCACGCCCCGGCCGTCGTCGCAGGCCTGCTTGGCCGCGCGCGAGGCGATGTCGCGGGGGGCCAGGTTGCCGTAG